>JBNMOZ010000057.1:0-16313 GCA_051276005.1 Bradymonadia bacterium
GTATGCCGCGTCGCCTTGGCCAGCGTGGGCGGCCAGTCGGCGTCGATCCGAAGCGTCGCCTCGGCCTCGGCGTAGTCTTCGAACAGCGACTGCAGCCGGGTCACGCGCCGGCCTCACTCAGCTGAATCTTGAGCTCCTCGATGCGCCGCTCGGCGCCGCTCAGCAGGCTCGCCCCGGTGCCCGCCAGCGCGACCCCGTCGGCATAGGCCTTCAGCGCCTCTTCAAGGGCCAGATCGTCGCCTTCAAGCTGCTCGACGACGGTCTCGAGGCGCGCAAGCACGGTCTCAAAGTCGGCGCTCTCTTCGGGTTTGGGCTTCGCGGACTTAGACATGCGATTCCTCTGGGTCGGGCTTGGCGGCAGGCGCGGTGGCCGTGACGATGGCGGTCAATTGGCCGCGATGCAATTGGATGGACAGCGCGTCGCCCACAGCGGCGTTCGATGCGGTGCGGATCACCGCGCCATCCGGGCGCTGCACGATGCTGTACCCCCGCGCCAGGACCGCCAGCGGTGAGAGGGCGTCGAGCTGCGCGACCGCCGTCGAGAACTGCCGCTGAGCCCGCGCGAGTCGTCGTTCGGCGGCATGGGTCAGGGCCGCTTCGAGCGACTCGATGCGCGCCTGTCGGGCGGGGATCGAGGGCGCCTCGAGCCGACCGATCAAGCGCGTCAATCGAGCCCGCGCGCGGGTCAATCGAGCCGACGGCGCGTTGGCGCCCAGCCGCGACTGCGCCTTTTGGAGCGTGCGCGCCTGGGCCTGAATGCGCAGGTCGATGGCGGTGTTCAAGCGCGTCACCAGCCGCTCATGTCGCGTCGCAGCGCGCTCATGCAGGCGCGTCAGGCTCAGCGCCGCGCGCCGACGCAAGGTGTCGAGCGTACTGAGCAAGACCGCCCGTTCGGGCACCGCGCGCTCCGCCGCGGCCGAGGGGGTCGGGGCGCGCAAGTCGGCCACGAGGTCGGCGATGGTCGTGTCGGTCTCGTGCCCCACCGCGCTGATGACCGGGATCGGGCACGCCGCGATGGCCCGCGCCACGATCTCGGTGTTGAAGGCCCAGAGCGACTCCATGCTGCCGCCGCCCCGGCCGATGATGATGACGTCGATGTCGTCGCGCGCGGCCAGCACTTTGAGGCCCTCAACCAGCGACGGCGCGGCCCCAGCGCCTTCAACGCGTGAGGGATACAGCACGATGGGGATCTGCGGGCTGCGCCGATGCACCACGGCCTCGATGTCGCGCCGGGCCGCCCCACTGCCGCTGGTGATCACCCCGACCTTGCGCGGGAGAAACGGCAGCGGCCGCTTGCGACTCACATCGAACAGGCCCTCAGACAGCAGCGTCGCCTTGAGCGCCTCGTACAGCGCCTGCAGCTGCCCGACGCCGGCCGGCTCGAGGTGATCGATGACCAGCTGATAGCCGCCTCGAGGCGGATAGACCGACACCCGGCCTTGCGCCCGCACCTGGGTACCCTCGCCGGGCTGATAGCGCAGAAAACGCAGCGTTGACGAATAGATAACACAGTCGATGCGCGCGTCGGCGTCCTTGAGCGTGAGGTAGGCGTGCCCACTGGCGGGCAAGCTAATTCTACCCAACTCGCCCGTCACGTCGACCTGATCGAAGGTCGTCTCAAGCTTGAGCTTGATGTCGCGGGTGAGGTCGCTGACGGTGATGGGCCCGTCGGACTTGGGCGGTGTTTGAGGGTTGGGCATGCGTCGCTTTATGTCAGAAGGTGGGCTGACACCAGCTGCGTTGGGGAAGACTCGTTCGAGCAGCTGTTCCCCTCACACTCGAAGACGTTACGGATCATCCGGGCGCGTCGCGGGCGACGCGGAAGCCGACCGCCTGCGTCACCTGCTCGGGGCGATGCCCAAAGCGGCTCGCGGCCCGACATTCCACCGGGCTCGACGACCAATTGCCACCCTTGACCACGCGGCGCTCGCCCGCGTCGCCCAACCAGCTCGCCGTCCATTCGCTCACCCCGCCTGCCATGCCCTCGACACCATACGGGCTCACGTCGACGGGGAAGCCGCCTTGTGGATCGCGCCGCGGCGCACCGGGCCGACTCACGCCCATGTGGCAGAACGCCGCTTCGAACCGATCGCCCCAGGGGAACAGCCGCCCGTCCGCGCCCCGCGCCGCCTTCTCCCACTCGGTCTCGGTGGGCAGGCGATACGGCTCGCCCGTGCGATCTGACATCCACGCGCAGTAGGCTTCGGCGTCATGCGCCGAGATGCCAACGACCGGCCAATCGGGGTGCCACTCATTGCCCAGCGCGTCGATCTCGGGCAGCCGGAACGTACCGTCGGGGTTGACCGGCCAAAGCGGCGGACCCTTGGTGCCAATGCGCGGACATCGCTGCAACGCCAAGTCGCGCCCCTGCTCGCTTGAGACGGTGTTGAGAAACTCGAGGTAGGCCAGCGCGGTGACCGGCCGCAGACCCAAGAAGAAGTCGTCGATCTCTTCGGTCGTCGCGGGGCTCGCAAGCTGCGCGCGTCGATCGCCCCCAAGGCGAGACGGCCCGCCGACGATATGCGCGAAGTCGCTGCCCACGACGCTGTCGGGGAACAGCCGCAGCCGCAGCCGCAGACGCTCGCGCCGGCTGATGAAGACCGGCACCTGCATCGACTGCAGACCCGGGCCGCTCAGCTCGACCAGATAGCTGCCCATTGGCACCGGCTCGAGCCGCACAGGCGTGCTCGCGAGCACCTGCGGGCGGGCCGGCCGACAGACGCGATCGACCACGTCGATGCGGTACAGCCGCGCCGTCAGGTTGGGCGGCAGGCGCCCGATCTCGAGCTGACCGTCGCCCTTCAGGCGCGCCTCGTACTCGTCTTTCGCGTCGAACGCCTGCACCAGCGTCTCGTAATGCGCCATGCGCACGGAGTCTTTGTCGCGCTCGGCCGACTCGAAGGCGCTGTAGTACAGGCCGGCCAGCGCCTGCATGCTGGGCCCATGATCGCCATCGACGCCCAGCGCGGCGTGATACGCGGCCAGCGCGGTCGACAGGGCGCGAGCGGCGAGCAGCCGAGCTTCGCGCGCGTCGTCTTCTTGCTGCCACAGGCGCCGCATGGGCGTGGTGTCCCAGGCTTTCGTGCGCGCTCGGGCGACGATGACCGCGTTGTGCAGGCGGCGGTGCTCTTCGGCGGCGGTGTAGTAGACCTCGGCGGCTTTGCTGCCCGCTTCAACATGGGCAGCGCGCTCGGCGGCCTTGCGGGCGCGATCCTGCTCGCCTTCGAGGAAGCTCTCGATCTGCTCCGCGATCCACGCCGCTGAGCTGGGCCGCTCCACCGGCGACTTGCGCAGGCAGTTCAGGCAGAGCACTTCAAGCTCGTGGGGGATGCCGCGATCGGGCGTGCGATGGCTGGGCGGCACCACCGCGTCATTGATGACCTTGTCTCGAATGGCCCGCGCAGACGGCCCGTCGAAGGGCGGCTCCAGCGTCAGCAGCTCGTATAAGACCGCACCCAGGCTGTAGATGTCGGAGTGTGCCCCCAGCTCATCGACCTTACCGGCCGCCTGCTCGGGCGGCATGTAATGCGGCGTCCCGGTCATGTCGCCGGCCTGGGTCGAGAACCGACCGCGGGTCACCCGCTTGCTCACCGACGCGGGGGCCGAGGGGCGCTCCGGCGCGTCGAAGGGCTTGGCCAGCCCCCAGTCCATGACGGTGATCTCGCCGAACTCACCGAGCATGACGTTGTCGGGCTTGAGGTCGCGATGCATCACCTGGCGGCTGTGGGCGTAGGCGATCGTCTGGCAAATGCGCGCGAAGATGTTGAGCAGGCGTACGCGCCCGAAGCTGCGCTGCGCCGCCGGCACCTCATGGCGCAGATCTTCGATGATGTCGCGCAGGGTGCGGCCCTCGATGCGCTTCATCGAGAAGAACAAGCGGCCATCAGCCAGGCGCCCCAGCTCGTAGACCGGCGGCACGCTGGGGTGCTGCAGCTGACCGGTCACGCGCGCCTCGTCGATGAAGCGCATGCACATGGCCGGCTCGTCTTGGTGCAACAACAGCTTGAGCGCCACCGGGCGCTGCAGGTTGGCGTCCTCGGCCGAGAGCACCTCGCCCATGCCGCCCCGCCCCAGCTCTTCGCCCAGGACGTAGCGATCGGTGCCCGCGCCCCCTTGCAGCAAGGCCTCGTTGACGGAGTCGTCGATCTCGATCAGGTCGTCGGCGAGCATTGGCGGATCAGTGTCGCCCCAGCTGCGCTGGGTCTTGCGCGGATCGACATTGGTAGACGCGTCGCTGCGCCCTACCCCGGCGAATTCATGGGCCGTGACCCGCGCTGCGCCCGAGCCCGACAAGTCATGAATCGAGATCGGCGGCGCGCCCTCGTCGAGGCTGTAGTCGTCGAGGGCGTCGAAGGGCCCCGTCTCGTCGTCGGGGTTGAGCTCGGACATCGTGTTGCGCACGCCCATGCGCTGCCCAAGGCCGACCCCGTGCGGCGGCAGCAACTCGACCGTGCTGCGCGGGTTGTTCATCGAATCGGCCGCCTCGACCGGGCGACCGACCGCGCGCGCCAATGCGGGGGTCTCACGGCGCGCTTCACGCCCCACCGCGCTGGGCAATGGGGGCGGCCGCAGCGGCGGAATGACGGGGGATGGGCGCTCCGACGTGATGGGGTCCATGCCGACGGAGCCCAGGGGGCGCGGCATCGCCGGCACCTGGCTGCTCGGGCTCGACGTGGCGTGCCTCAGGCCCGCAGTGCGCGCGATGCGATCGCCCAGGGGCTTGTCGATGAGACCCGCCTTGACCGCCACGAAGAGCAGCGTCGTACCCGTGCTGCGGGCCCGACGACGCAACTGCACCAGCTGACCCAGGCGGATCCCAGCGTCTTCCTCGAGCAGTTCGAAGAGACGCCCCTCGAGTTGTTTGTCGACCTCGTGCTCCGCCACGTGTCCTCTCGGTGTGCCCAGCGCAGCGCGATTCTACTCGCGGCGCGTACTGAATCCAAGGATCGGATCCACGCGTCGCAAAGCTGCCGCATGCGCATGACACTTTCAAAGTCGCGGCGCTGGGGTCGACGAAGAATTACATCGACACCCGCGATCGGACGCGATCGGACGCGCCGTTGAGGCGTGAGGCGCACGACGTCGGCCGCGCCCCCCTCTTTGCCGACCTCAACCCGCGACTCGCGACGCATCCCCAAGCATCCAAACCACCCCAATCGCCACGACATCCTTGTCGCGGGCCGGTGGCCGATCGATTGACTTCAAGGGTGCAAAATTTCGCACCAGCAATCATTACCTCATACTATCAGACACTTACACAAAACATGACACGCCTGTCATGGCGCTATGCAATTTTTATCGAGATTCGTGATAAGAAGAAGGAGTGGACCACGCACTGAGGGTCCATCGCCGGTCAGTCGGTGAGTCGCAATGCTCTCTGGAAGCTCATCGGGGTCTCCCCACAGCGAAAGCTGTCTTCGATGAGTTGGTCCAGTCGGTAACCCCCCCGAAGTCGGCGGACCTACGCCGCTCCAGGGAGCACTTGGGACCCATCGATAGCTGGCATTTCGATTCGAAGAGTCTGCTCACGGGCATCGATGCTGCAGCACCAGGCTGCAGCATTCAGTCTGCAGGCAGGCATCGAGTCGTGGTTCTTTTCAATGCATCGAAGCGCGCAGGTCCCAACCGCGGCCCGCTGTTCTCGAACTCTCATGTTCTTGAGCATCCGTCACTCTCTGACGCCAGAGGATGACAGCACGGCCGCAACTGAGGATCATGCACCCGACCTCGCCGTCAGGCGATGCAATGGGGAGCAGTCGATGCAGGGTCTAATTCTTAAGCGCGCAGTGAGCCTCCCGTGGACGAGGCTCTCGATGAGCATGGCCATCATGGCCATCGCCTGCCTGGCAGGCTGCTCCTCGAAGCGCTCCGAATCGCGCAAGCGAAACCCCGACGTCGTCGCACCCGCTCCCCCGGTGCCTTCTCCCCAGGCCGCGGCGACGTCGGTTCCCCTTTCTGTCAATGGCCAGCCTGCGTCCGGTGCTTCTGCGCCCGGCGGTTCTGCGTCTGCCGCATCCCTTCCGCCCGCATCCCTTCCGCCCGCATCCCTTCCGCCCGAGCGGCTCGTCGCCGCGCGCCCAGTTGCGCCCGAGGTCTGTGCCGACTGCCACCCCGATCAGGTCGAGGGCTACCTGAAGAGCGGGATGGCTCGCTCGCTCTATCGCCCCAAAGGCCGCGCGCCGATCGAGGACTTCACCAAAGCCACCATCACCAACCCGCCGTTCGCGTACCGCGCCTTCATCGACGCTGACGGCCGGTGGTGGCAAGAGGAGACGGTGACCGGCAAGTCGGGCTACGCGCGCCGCGTCGAGGTGCAGTACATCGTCGGCTCGGGCAACCACACGCGGTCGTATATCGGTCGCGTCGAGGGTGAGCTCATCGAGTTGCCGCTGACCTGGTACGTCAAGCGCGCCCTCTGGGACATGAGCCCCGGATATAAGGGCGGGGGCAATCAACGCTTCGATCGTCCGATCAAGCCCGAGTGCCTGTTCTGCCACACCGGGCTGACGCCGCTGAAGCCGCAGACCGTCGCCGGGTATATGGAGCCGCTGCTCGAAGGCATCGGCTGCGATCGATGCCACGGCGACGGGCACGCGCATGTCGCCCAGCGCGCCGCGGGCAAAGGCCCACCGCCCGGCCAGCCCGATCCAAGCATCTTCAACCCGAAGCGACAGAGCCCTGCGATCCAACTGCGCGTCTGCCAGCAATGCCATCTGCAGGGCGAAGCACGCGTGCTCATGCAGGGGCGCCGGTGGGACACCTACGATCCGTCGACGCCGCTGGCCGACTTCTTGAGCATCTTCGAATACGCCGAGACCGGGGGCGACACGTTCAGCATCGCCAGCCACGGTCAGCGGATGGCGATGAGCGCCTGCTTCAAAGAGAGCGCGGGCACCTTGTCGTGCACGACATGCCACGACCCCCATTCGCCTGAGAGCGCGCGGGCGTCGAAGGCGGCATGCGTCGGCTGCCACTCGCCGGCCGATCACAAGCCCGCCGGCGCCGTCGCGGCCAAGGCGTGCAAGAGCCCCGATCACGCCACGCAGTCCTGCGCGAAGTGCCATCTGCGCAAGGCCGGCACCAGCGATATCCCGCACGTGACGTTCACCGACCACTGGATCCGAATCCGACCCGAGGCGCCGGTGGGTGAGCCGCCCTTCGTGCTCGGCCTGACCGACCGCCTTGCGGGGGATCGGACCACCCCGTCGACGGCCAAGGCGCTCAACCGCGAGGCCATCGCGCATGCGCGCCTCTGGCGACTGCATGGCCGAGATGCACACCTGTTCAAGGCGCTAACTTTATTGGAGAATGCCGTCCGCGCTGACGAGTCCGACGCGCGGGTCTGGACCGAGCTCGCGAAGGTGCAGAGCGGCCTGGGCAATCTGCCGGCGGCGCTGGGCGCGATGATGAAGGCGACCCAGATCGAACCCGGCCACCCGATCCACCTGACAGATCTGGCCGAGCTCTTCGAGGCCGCCGGTCAGATCAACGAAGCCGAGGCCACCCTGCGTGCAGCGCTGGCGACCGATCCCACCTCGCGCATCGCCTGGGGCAACTTGGCGAATGTGCTGCAGAAGATGGGGCGCTTCCCCGACGCGGAGCAGGCCTATGCGAAGGCCGATGCGCTGGCGCCACACCTGGCGCTGACCGCCGTCAATCGGGGCTACGGCTTCCTAACGCAGAGCAAGCCAGTCGAGGCACGCACCTGGTTCATGCAGGCGATCAAGCGCGATCCGGGCTATCCGCGGGGCTACTTCGCGATGGGCACCCTGGCGATGCAAACCCAAGAGTGGGCCAAGGCTGACGGCTGGTTCGACGAGGCGCTGAAGATTTCGCCCGGCTTCGTCGATGCGCTGTGGCTCAAGGGCCGGGTGGCTGAGCAACGCGGCGATCTGCCGGGCGCGCGACGCAGCTTCAACACCATGATCGAGGTGGCACCGCAGGCGGTGAATGGCTACCTGGATCTGGCGGCGCTCGAGGGTCGACTGAAGAATGCCGAGGCGCGCAAACGCATCTTGATGAAGGGGTTGATGGCGCTGCCGAACCATCCCGCGCTGCAGCAGGCGCTGCGGCCCACGCCAGCCGCGCCGTAGCGCCAGAACTCCAGTACCGGCGCTCCAGGCCCCGGCGCCGCTCGCCCGTCAGGCCAACATCGAATACCCGCCGTCGACGACCAACGTCTGCCCCGTGATCATCGACGCGAGGGGGCTCGCCACGAAGGCGACCAGCTTGCCGACGTCGTCGGGGGTGGCGATGCGCCCCATCGGCGTGCGCATCTCGGCCATCTGCAACAACATCTCGCTGTTGGGAAATTGCTGCAACGAGAAGGTATCAACCACGCCCGGCGAGATGACGTTCGCGGTGATCCCGCGCGGCCCCAACTCGGCGGCCAGGCTGCGCACCAACGCCTCGAGCGCGGCCTTGCTTGCGCCGACGATGGCGTACTCTGGGATCGCACGCACCGCGCCCAGGCTCGACAGCGCGATGATGCGGCCGCCCTCGCCCATGAGCGGCGCGGCGCCGTCGGGGCCTTCGCCGACGAGGCCTTGGGTCAAGAAGAGCATCGCCTTCGCGTTGACGCCCATCGTCCACTTCCAGTGCTTGCGCCGCAGCTCGATCGCAGGCTTGAGCACCCCCGACGCCGCGTTGCTCACGAAGATGTCGATGCGATCCATGCGCGCACGCACCGCCTCGACGATCTCTTCGGGTGCCGCGTCCTGATTGAGGTTGGCGCGGATGACCTCGGGCGTGCAGCCCATATCGGTGAGCAGCTTCGCCGTCTCATCGGCGCCGTCGTGGTTGGAGAAGTAGGTGAACGCCACCGTCTTGACACCACATCGAGCCAGGTCGAGGCAGACGGCGCGGCCGATGCTGCCCGAGCCGCCCGTGACGAGGGCGGTCTTGCCATCCAGGTTCAATCGCATGAGGGTACCTCTCAACGGGGGGCAGCGGGCGCCCGATAGACGCGCGCGCAGGGCTCGATCCACGCCTTGGAGCGGGGCTTCTTGCGCCGCGCCGGCCTGGTCTTTGCGGCCTTGGCAGCTTTACCGGCCTTTGCGGTCTTGCCGGCCTTGGCAGCCTTGCGCCGGGTGCGCAGCTCGGTCCGGCTGAACCAGCTCTCCACGCCGCAATCGTCTGCGGTCGGGACGGCCGATTGGGGCACGCAGCCGGGGCTGTCGTCCGGGCAATGCAGGCGCACATGGAAGTGACGGTCGTGGCCGTACCAGGGCCGGACCTTGGTCAGCCAGCTTCGGTCCTCGGTCACGCGGGCACAGAGCTCGCGCTTGATCGCCCAGTTGACGAAGACCCTCGACACTGCGGGCGATTTCGCGGCCATGCGCAGCAGCTTGACGTGGCGTGGCCTAAAAACCTTGGTGTCGATCGTCTCGGTCTTGCGGCGCACCAACGAGGCGAAGTCGTCGTCGCTGCCGCGCTCGTCCGGTCGTTCAAACCAGATGTCGGCGTCGAGCCCGATCTGGTGGCTGCGATGTCCCGACTTCATGCGTCCACCGCGCGGCTGCGACAGATCGCCGATGAGCAAGGCGGGCAGATCCGCAGCCTTCACCGACGCAGCGTACTGGGCGATGAATGTCGTCAGCGCCGGATGTCCGTAGAAGCGGTTGCGCCAGCGTCGAATCGTCTCGTAGCCCACGCCGGCCTTGGGCAGCGCGACGGCGCCGGTCAGACACCCGCCCGCGTAGCCCCCGATCGCCGCCGGTTCAGCGACGGTGGGGCGCTCGATCGTATACCAGTGGAGCTTCTTGGGGGTCTTCGCGTCGGCCGTGCCGATGCCCGCGAGGAGCGTCGAGCTGCCCGAGAACAGCGCCAGTAGGAGCGCAACGCGCACGATCTACAAAGACGCCTGGAAGAAGAGCGGGTACTCCACCGGGATCGACTCGCCCGTGAACTGGGGGAAGCGCCAGCGGCGCACCAGCCGGTTCAAGCACGTCTTCAGCTCGGTGCCGTCGTACTTGCGGTCAATCTTGATGTTGCTCGTGCGCCCGGAGCGCTCGATGTTGAACCCCAGCTTGAGGTTGGCCTTGCGCATGCTGGCGTCGCGCTTGAGCTGGCGCTGATAGCAGCCGTGCAGGCCCTTCTTGTACCGCCGGATGGTGCTCGAGATCTTGCCGGGGCTCAGCGTCTCGGGCAGCTCGATCAAGGCCTCGGTCGCCAGCGCCGCGACGGGCACATCCTTGGGCTTCTTGCCGCCCAGCGACGCGAACCGGCCAGTGCTTGTGGCGGGGGCTTTAGACGCTGGCGCCTCGGTCTTGACAGTATTGCGCTTGGCGCGTGACGCGACCGAAGCCGGCCGCTTGGCGCGCTTCGTTACGGGTGCTGCCGACGCGACCGACGCCGCGGTGATGGGCGCTTCGCTGACGGGCGTCGACGGCGGGGCGTCCGTGGGCGGCGCACTCGCGGGCGCCTCACTCGCGGGCGCCTCACTGGACCCCGAAATGGTCGTCGGCGCCTCAGTGCCGAGCGCCGCCGCCGCGCCATTCGAGGCCGTGGTCGCTGGCGCGACGCCGCCTTTGCCGTCTGCGAGCATCAGGCCGAGCGCGATGCCACCGCCGACCAGCAAGACGCCCAGCACGATGAGCAAGGGCAGCATGCTGCGGCGGGCTGCGCCGCCGTCGACCGCCCGAGCCCGTGCGGAGACCATCGACGCGGACGCATCCGACGTAGACGCAGGCCCATTCGATGCCGACGCATCGGGCGCAGCCGCCGCGGCAGCGCGCTCTTCGGTGCCGAAGAACGCGTCCTCGGCCAGCGCGAACTGCCCGCCCGTCATAGTTTTCGGCGCCGCGGGCGCATCAACCGCCGCTGGCGGCTTACTGTCCTCAGGCTCGGGAACCGCTGGGGGCGGCTCGCTCGACGGCAAGGCCGGCCCGGCGACGCTTAGGCGGGCGTCGTCGTCGGGGGTGCCCTCGACGCCGCCCAGGCTCTCCCAATCGGTCACCGAGGGCGGGCCAGGCGCGGCATCGATGCCCGGACGCGATGTGGTGTCGCGGGTCTGCATTGCGCCCGCGGCCGACGCTGTCGCAGCGGGCGCGAAGAGCGTGTCGGCCTGCGCGTCGCTCGCGGGCAGCGCGACGGTGTCATGGCCTTGTTCGGCGTCCGGCTCAGCGTCCTGGTCGGTGGCCAGGCTCGCGAAGAGTCCGCCCAAATCGGTCGCCATAGCCTGCGTCGGCTCATCGACGTCGTCTTCGGTGACCAGCGGCTCAGCCGGGGGCGCCGAAGACGCGATGGGCTGCGGGGGCTCGGACTCAAGCAGATCGTCTGCGAGAACAGGCACGCCCGCCAAGGGCTCTGCGGGCGCAGCAACTGCGGGCTCTTCAAGAACCGAGGGCTCCTCGACGACCGAGACCGGCAGCTTCGGCGCGGGCAGCTTCGGCGCGGGCAGCTTCGGCGCGGGCGGCTTCGGCGCGGGCGGCTTCGGCGCGGGCAGCTTCGGCGCGAGCGGCTTGGGTGCACCCGGCTGAGCAACCCTGCCGGCCGACCGAGGCAGGAGCGGCGCGGGCTCACGGACGCGGCCGGACGGTCGAGGCAGGTTGGGGATCGGAGGCCGGGGCACGGTCGCGCGGCCCGCCTTGAACTGGGCGTCCAGCGCCTCTTCAGCGCGCGCCCAGTCGGTCATGCTCTGGTTCCACACCATGTCGGCAGACTTGAGCTGACCGCTCGTGATGCGGTCTACGAGCCGCTCCAACGGCATCGGACCTTCTGGCGTGCCGCCGTCGCGAGAGACGTACCATTCGACCTCAGGCGCCGGCGCGGGCGCCAACGAGGGCGGCCGTGAGACGGCGTGGGCCGGATCGCGCACGATGATGACGTCTTCGCAGACCTTGCACCGGATCTTGAGGATACGGTTCTTCACCTTCTCGTCCGAGAGGGTGTAGCGCGTGCCACAGTTTTCGCAATTGAACTTCATTCAGGTGGGATCTTCGCCGGCCGGAACCCGAGCCATTCGAGCAGCGGTACCCTATCAGTCCCCCGGGGACGCTGCAATTTGCCCGCAAAGTTCCGGACGCCTCGCATACGGGTGTACCCCAGCGGAGCACCTGACCGAGGTGTCCAGGCAGGGCCATCGCGACGCGGGCAGGTTGTTGATGGCTGCTCTTGAGGGGGGGCGAACACAGGGCTCTCGAACGCAGACCTGCCCAGCGGTGCCGATGGGCTGACGGGCTCCTCGGAGCCCGTAGCGCATAGAGACATCAAGCGATGTGCGTCCAGTTGTGGTCGAGTCAAGGCGCGAATTCGAGGCAATACCGGGAGTATTGAGAGGATTTGCAACGTCGAGTCGGCCAAATCTGGGCGTGTAGCGCGCCGTGTGGCGAATGCGCTACACACGCGCCTAGAGGTACTCGTAGACCTTGAACAAGGACTTCCAAGCGCCACCAATATAGATGAAGCCATTGAGCCGTAGGCCTAGAGTATCGTCGTCTCGCCGCAGACGGGCGGTATACACCGGCCGCTTGTCGACCAAAGCGTCGAGGATCAACTGATCCCCACGGGTCGTCGCCGCCGGATACGCCGGACCCACCGGCTCGACCCACGCCGTCGTCCGCTTCTCTTCGACGATCTCGCGGGTGAGCACGGCGCCCGCCTCTGCGCGCAGCGCGGGAAGCACCTTGGCGGTGTACCCCGCCCAGGCCTTCTCCCCACGCTCTGGCCCAAAGAGTTGGAGCATCTCGGGCTTGGTCACCGCGAAGGCTTCGAGGAAGGCCCGCGCCTTGTCGGGCGAGGGCGCCTCAACCTGGGTCTGCGCGAAGGCCTCGAGGCTCTCCAGCAGACGCCGCGGGTGCTCCGCTGGCAGAGGGTTGACCGATCCCGCGTCGCTACATCCCGGCGCAACGCAGAGCAGGATCGCCCAGAGCAAGAAGATCGGCCGCTTCGAGAGCCGCCGCATGTTGAGTGGAAGCCGCGGCAAGATCAGCCCCGGCGCCGACGACGAGACACCAGGCCGAGGCCCAGCAACATCGCCATCCAACCGAGACCGGAGTCACGGCCCGGCGCGGTCGAGCAGTCTTCGGGGCCAGCACCCGATACGATGCCGTCCGCCAAGCCGCCCCCGTTGCCGCCGTTGCCGCCATTCTCAAGGCCGTCGAGCGGCGCCGGATCGTCACCATCGCCCATGCCGTCGCCGTCGGTGTCGAACAGGCGCGGGTCGGTCTCGTCGTTGTCGGGGTTGCCGTCGTTGCTGTAGTCCCACACGCCATTGCCGTTGGCATCTTCGACGCCGTCATGCACGCCGTCGCCATCGGTGTCTTGGTTGCGCGGGTCGGTCTCGCCGTCGGCGCCATTGTCGTCCCAGATGCCGTCGCCGTTGGCGTCTTCGAGGCCATCGCTGAGGCCATCGTCGTCGCTGTCGGGATCGGCCGGGTCGGTCTCGTCGGCGTCGACGTTGCCGTCGCGGTTGCGATCTTCGATGCCGTCGTTGATGCCATCGCCGTCGGTGTCATCGTCGAGCGGGTTGGTCTCGCCGTCGTCGATGATGCCGTTGCCGTTGGTGTCTTCGGTGCCGTCGAGGATGTTGTCGCCGTCGGTGTCGTCGTCGCAGGGGTTCGTCTCGCCCGGGTCGACTTCGCCGTCGAAGTCGCGGTCCTCGACGCCATCGTCGAGGCCGTCGTTGTCAGTGTCGGCGTCGTCCGGGTCGGTGCAGCCGTCGATCTCAGTGAGATCGTCAATGCCGTCGCCGTCGCGATCCTGCCGCACGTCGTCTTCGGCGTTGTCGATGGGGTTGCGACCGCCGTCGACCTCGCTGCCGTCGGACTCGCCACCATCATCGGTGTCCGAATCGTTGGGGTTGGTCTCTTCGCCCTGGTCGAACACACCGTCCCGGTTGGCGTCTTCGGTGCCGTCGGGCAGGCCGTCGGCGTCGCTGTCGGGGTTGAGCGGATCGGTTTGGTTGTCGCCATTGACCTCGATGCCGTCGCTCAGGCCGTCACGGTCGGTGTCGGCGACGCGCGGGTCGGTCTCGGGGTTGTCTTCGTCCTCGGCGCCCCAGATGCCGTCGTTGTCGGAGTCTTCCTGGCCGTCGCTCAGGCCGTCGTCGTCGGTGTCGGAGTCGGTCGGATCGATCTCGCCGTTGTCGAAGGCGCCGTTCTGGTTGGCGTCCTCGACGCCGTCGCGCACGCCGTCGCCGTCGGTGTCGTCGTTGGTCGGGTCGGTCGGGTTGTCGCCGTTGACCTCGAGGCCGTCGCCGAGACCATCGTCATCGCTGTCGTCGTCGTTGGGATCGGTCTCGCCCTCGTCAACCACGCCGTTGCCGTTGGCGTCTTCCTGCTGGTCGGGCAAGCCATCCATGTCGGTGTCGGTCAGGTCGACCATGTCGTCGCTGGGGTCGTCGACAGCGTTGCGGCCACCGGCCACCTCGCTGCCGTCAAACTCACCGCCGCCGTCGGTGTCGTTGTCGTTGGGGTTGGTCTCAAAACCCATCTGGAACGCGCCGTCGCCGTTGGCGTCCTCTTGACCGTCGGTCAGGCCGTCACGGTCGGAGTCGGCGTTGAGCGGGTCGGTCGGGTTGGCGCCGTTGACCTCGACGCCATCGTTGAGGCCATCGCCGTCGCTGTCGGGTTCGCGAGGGTCGGTCTCGTCGCCCTGCACGGCGCCATCGCCGTTGGCGTCTTCTTCGCCGTCGTCAAGGCCATCGCCATCGGTGTCGGGGTCGAGCGGATCGGTCTCATCGCCCTGGTCGAACTCGCCATCGCGGTCGGCATCTTCAGTGCCGTCCTCGAGGCCATCGTTGTCGCTGTCGGGGTTGAGCGGGTCAGTCTCGTTCGGATCGCGAACGCCGTCCAGGTTGCGGTCCTCGACGCCATCGTCGAGGCCGTCGTCATCGCTGTCGGCGTCGGCAGGATCGGTCTCGCCGTCGTCCTGGTTGCCGTTAAAGTTGGCATCCTCAATGCCGTCGCCCAGGCCATCGCCATCGGTGTCGGGGTTGTTCGGATCGGTCTCGCCCGGATCGAGCTGGCCGTTGCCGTTGGAGTCCTCGACGTTGTCAGGGATGCCATCGCCGTCGGCGTCCTGAATCTCGTCCCGCTCTTCAACGATGATCTCTTCGAAGACCTCGTCACCGCAGTTGTCGCAGGTGGCACGGTCGATCGTGGCGCTCTCGCCGACGACCCAGGTGTCAAAGATGAGCGGCACGTCGTTGTCGAGGATGTCGCGGTACTGCGTCCAGCGGCGGCGCTGCTGCACGGGCTCGACGACCGAGCCCGTCCCAATGTTCTGGATGGCGTCATCGTTGCCGATGAGCTCATCATCGATGCGAATCGCGGTGTCGTTCCAAAACATCGGCACGGCGACGCGCTGGTTGCGGTTGATCTGCTCGAAGATCACGAAGCCGTCGGTGTTGTTCTCGATGTCGTCCATCGGGAAGTGGGTCTCGGCCGTCGACAGACGAAGCTCAAAGGCATAGCCGCCGGCCGGCACGCGCTGGCCGTTGGCGTCATTGCCGTCCCAGACCACGGAGTTCTCGCCCTGCACTGCGTCGCCACGCAGCGCGCGGTCGACGAGGGGGTCGAGCACGCCGTCATTATCGGTGTCGATGACGATGACGTAGGTCGAGTTGGTGTTGATCTCGAACTCGAACGAGCCGGTGTCCTGAATGCCATCGCCGTTGGGCGTGATGGTGCGGGTGCCGGCGTCATCGTTGAACCGCACGTTCGACAAGCGCGGCGCGGGTGCCGGCGCGGGCGCAGGGTCGGGGTACGCCAGGTAGATGTCGTTCTGGCTGCGGCGCGAGTTGACCGGGTTGACGACGCTGCCCTCGAAGATGCAGCGGCGACCGGGGAGCGGCTCACCGAACAGGCACCAGCTTTGGCGCGGGTGGCTCGTCACACCCAGGGTGTTGGCCACGAGGCCGAAGCGGAAGCCGCGCAGGTTGTCGACGTCGATGACGAAGACGCGCGCGCCATTGCCCACGGGCGCCACCGCGTAGAAGTCGGTGTCGGTGCCGTAAGCAAAGCTGTGGGCGTTGAGGCGCCAGTAGGGTGAGTTGAGTCGACCCTCGGGCGCGGCCGATCCGTTGCCGAGGCGAACGTCGACCTCGAAGAAGCGCGTCGAGCGCCCCGAGTTGGTCAGCGTCTCAGACTCACCGACGAAGTTGAATCGCCAGTTGCCCGCGGTCGCGGGCGCATGAGAGAGCCAGTTGCGATCGCCCTGCGGCTGAGCCGCGTTGCAATAGCCGGCGTCATTATTGACCGCGAAGACCAACGCGCAGCGGCCCAGGGCCTGATTACCGTCAAACGCCGAGCCGTCCTGGATGCTGCGGCACTCAAAGTCGCCGTCGCATTCGCCGTCGTTGCGGCAGAACG
>JBNMOZ010000058.1:0-16301 GCA_051276005.1 Bradymonadia bacterium
AGCAACCCAGCCAGGCAGGCGAACGAGACCGTCAGCGCGGTGAAGTAGGCCTCGCCCGAGATCCAATGCCCCAGCGTGAGCAGCATCATCCACAGCGGGTGGGTGTACGACTGGACGCGCTCGCCGGCGTTCCAGGTCAGGCCGTGGCCGTTGAGGACGTTATCTACCGTGCGCAGCGTGATGTAGGCGTCTTCGGCGACCCAGGCGGAGCGGGTCACGATGACGATGACCGCGACGCCCATCGCGGCCGCGATCCATCGCAGGGCGGCGTTCTTACGAGGGGGCTGATGGGCGGGACCGTGGGGCGACTTGTGGGCGGGGCGCGCGTTCACTTGCGCATATTGTGCAGCACGAACGGCAGCGTGCGCGTCAGGTTCACCGCGCCGATGACCAGCAGGGCCGCGAAGGCGCGCCCGGGGCGATCCTTGAAGTAGCGCACCACCGTCGCGACCGCGAGGATCGACAGGTAGTAGCCCACCGGCCCGAAGAGATCCCAGTCGCGCTTCGCGCCCAGATCCGGGTTCCAGATGAGGGTCAGCGCGAAGTAGCCCAGGGCGCTCAACGCGAGGAATGGCAGCAGCCCCTCGGGCACCGGCCGACTGCGCCGGTTGGTCCAGCTGGTCTTGACGAAGCCCAGCCCGAAGGCGACCGCGGTGATGAGCGCGACGGGCGCCACCAGCATCTGCAGGTTCACGATCGCGCGCAGGTGCTTGGTGTCGAAGAACAGGTACCGCGACATGCCTTCCTTGGCGCTCCACGGCACGAACATGAGCCCGTCACCGCCGCCGAACCCGTCCTCATTGGCGCGCAGATAGCCCACATGCTCCATCACGAAATACAGGGCGATCGCCGGCACGATCGTGACGCTGAGCAGGCTGAGGGTCTTGAGCGAGAAGAGCTGCCGCAGCTTGCCGCTGGCCGCGTCCGCGTCGTAATGCCGATGCAGCACCAGCCAGGCCAGACCGGGGCCCAGGGTGAGCACCGACAGGTGGGTCATCGCGCCAAGGGTGAAGCAGACCGCCGCGGGGATGACCGATCCGCCCTGCACGTAGGCGCGGGTGCCGAAGTAGAGCGACCACAGCGCGAAGACCGTAGGCACGGTGTAGTTCTCGATGTAGCCCGCGAACAGCTGGAAGGTGCCCGCCGTGGCCACCGCGAAGAACGCGGCGAAGCCAAGCAGGCGGCGTCGGTCGGCGATCAGCTGTCCCCAGAGCAGGATCGCCCACAGCCCGAACGCGCCGGCGATGGCGGTGACCACATGGACCGAGTCGATCGCGCGCCAGCCTTGGCCTTCGCCGTAGAGTCGATGAAAGCCCAGGAAGAACGCGGGTGAGAGCGGCTCGCGCTTGTGAAACCAGTCGCCCCGTTTGACGAAGCGCACGACGGCGCCCGCGTCGCCGTAGAAGCGCTTGGGGCGCAGCTCATACAGCCAGCCTGAGAGCAGGACCACGAGGCCCAGGCCCAGCGCGACGCCAAAGAGCCGCCATGGGATGGTGCGGGGCATGCGCGGACCGAACTCGAGGCGTCGATAGGCCCGCACCAAGACCGGCGCGCTGAGCACCGCCAGCACGACCCAAAGCAGCAGCCACCAGGGGTCGAGCGCCTTTTGCGGCCACCTCCACAGGTGACGTACGCCAAAGGTTGCGGCCGAGGCGGCGCCGATCGAGGCCACCCAGAGCGTGCGCTCAGGCAGCGTGCCCATGCGCGGCTGCGCGCTGCCTGCCGACTCCAGTTGATCCACGTATTCGCTACTGCCCGCTCTGCGGCGAGCCGACCCAATTTTGGTACTTCTTCGCGGGGCCGGGGCCGGCGAAGATTTGGACCGCGATCAGGGGAGCGGGGCCGTTGACGTAGCTGACGCGAGCGCCGGCGGCCATGTAGATCGTGGTGCCGGGGGCGATGGCCGAGGCTTTGCCATCGATGGTGATCGTGCCCGATCCTTCGAGGATGTAGAGGTACTCCTCGGTCGCGTCGGCGTGCGCGGGGACCTTGGCGTGGGCGGCGAGGTGCAGACGCCCGACGTAGGCGTTCTTGCCCTCGGCCAGATGGGTGATCTGGGCCTTGCCATGGGGCGCCTTTTGCACCTGGGCCTGGGCGATGGGGCGCACTTCACTGGTCGGTGGTGGTTCAGGCACTGCGTGGGCCACGCCCATCCACAGGCAGGCCGCGCAGCCGATCACAAAGCGCATTCGCATCTCCGACTCCATCAAAGCTCTCGAACGCGCAGACGGTAGCCGTTCTGGGGTGTGCTCGGGAAGAGATACACGCGCAGCACATAGACCGCGTCGCGGCGGCTGACGGGCAAGTCGATCTGCTCGTTGTCGGTGCCGCTCGTCGAGGCGTCGATTTGCTGACCGTCCTCGAGCAGCTCGCTGTCGATGTCGCCTGCGCCATGGCGGAAGGTCAGGTCGATGCGCATTCGGGTGCGCGCCGGCACCGCGATGGTGAAGAAGTCTTCATCGCCATTGCAGACGAAGAGGCCGTCGGAGTCTGCGGGCACGGCGACGCGGGTCGCGGCGTCAATGGAGTCGTTGGGCTCGAACGCGTCCTGGGGGCACTCACCGCCGCCGCCATCGAATTGCGAGCGGATGTTGTAGCGCAGCGCGTCGCAGCCCTCGCAGAAGACCTGTAAGAACAGGCCGTCGGCGTCGCCAGCCACGCGCAAATCTGCGCCGCCGTCGAACACCTCGCCCCCCGAGACCACGCGGCCGTCGCCGGTCACCAGCTGGTAGGTGAGGGGCGCGCGCTGGGGGTCGCGTACGCTGACGACCACGGTGCCGGTTTGGCCGTTGTCGAGACGAATTCGGTACCAGTCGGCGTCCCCGTCACACAGCGTCGGGTTGATGTTGGCGCCGTCGCCGATGATCGTCGCTGTCTGCTGCGTGTCGTTGTCTTCGAGGATGTCGTCGTCGCACATCGGCGGCGGGCCGGTCTGGATCTCGATGGTGTAGCCCACGTCGAAAGGGCTGTCGGTGGTGACGGTGAGGGCGAACGTCGCGTCTTCGATCTCGAAGTCGAAGACGTCGCCCGCGTCGAGCGCTTCACGCCTTTCACGCCCGGTGACCAGGTTGGCCAGCTCAATGAGAATTGGGCCGTCGGGCATGATGCGTAGAGTGCCGCGAACCGTCAGCGCGAACTCGTCTGCGTCGCGCGCGCAGACCTGCCGTTGGATACGCTGGTCGGGCGGCATACGCAGCGGCTCGGCGTCTTCGAACGCGTCTTGGCCACAGGCGCCGTCGGGGCAGATGCCGTCGAAGGGCAGGCACAGGCCAATGCCCCCCAAGTCATTGCACTCAAGGCCATCGGCGCACCCGTTGGGGCCGCAGATGCTGAGGCAGCGCAGGCCCGATCCGTCGACGTCGCCGCAGAGCGCTGGCGAGGGGCAGTCAGACGGCTGCTCGCAGGGGCGACATTCGCCGCCGACGACCTGGACCTCGCAGCGGCCGCCCAGGCAGATCTCGCCGCGATCGCAATCGAACGGTGAGAAGCATGAACCGGCCCGGGGCACGCAGCGATCGCCCTCGCAGGTCCACGCCTCGGCGCAGTCTGCGTCGCCCTCGCACAGCTGCGGTGCGTCGCAGACCCCGGCCAGGCAGGCGCCTTCGCATTCGTCATCGTTGAAGCACTCAAAGGCCCCGCATACCTGCTCGCTGCGGCAGAGGTTGCCGTCGCAGAATAGCCCCGCCGGGCACTCGCCGCCGTCGTCGCACAGTCGCGAGCACAGCCCGCCAAAGTCGAGGTCACAGGTGTATCCAACGCCGCACGCCCCGTCGGGGCCACAGGGGGTACATGGCGCGCCGCGGGGCGCATCTGAGCAGGTCTGGTCGTGGCAGCTTCGGCCGGGTCCACAATGGCCGTCGGCGGTGCATTCGACGCAGCGCTCGACGATCGCAGAGCAGAAGGTGCCGGGGCTGCACTCTTCACCGCAGAGGCCGACCACGATGCATTGTCCGCCCACGCATTCGGCACCGGGCTCGCAACCGCCGGGGCACGCGTCGCCCGCCACGCACTGATTGTCTTGGCAAATCGGGCGATCGGCGGGGCAATCGAGGGCGCTGGCGCACTCGTCATCGCCCACGCAGCGGCCGGGCGGGGTCAGGCAGCGCGAGCCATCGGGGCATTCGGCGTCGTCGCGGCACTCGGGGCGCGCGACGCACAGCGCGTCTTCGCACACCCGTCCACGGCCACAGTCGGCGTCGCCTTCGCAGGCGGTGCGGCGGAATCGGCACTCGCCGCGCTGGGCGTCGCATTCATAATCGAGGGGGCAGACGCCGCTGTCGGTGCAGTCGAGGCTGCGGTCGATGCACTGCTCGCGCTGTCGATCGCACATCTCGCCGTCGAGGCAGTCGCCATCGACCAGACAGGCGCCCGAGGCGTCGAAGATGCGGAAGGCATGGGCGCCGTCGGACGGCCAATTCGCGTCGCCACCGGGGCCCTCGGCGCGCAACGTCAAGGTCAGGCGTGCGCCCGGCTGCACGCCGGGTATGCCGCCCTCGAAGCGGCCATCGCCGCGGTCGGTCAGGATCGCGAAGATCGGCTCGGCCTCATCCTCGGCGTCGCCCGTGGGCTCAACGATGACCACCACGCGATCGACGACGCCGCGCATCACCGCGGTGATGCGGTAGGCGCCTTGAGCGTCCCGCGTGTCGCCCGGCGCGTCGACTTGCACGAAGCTGGGCGCGGGCGGGGAGCAGGCGGGCAGCCCGCAGAGCAGGCTCAGCGCCACGAGAGAGGGCGCGATCAGGGCACGCATGCAGGCACCTCGGCGACGAGATCGTCGAATGGGTTTTCAGTGCCGCGGTCGTTGAGCACGAAGCCCACTTCGCCGCAGCCCGTGCCGGGCGCACATTGGCCAGCGGGGTTGTCGGGGTCGCAGACGCCCAGGCACAGGCCGCCCGTGATGCAGGCGCCCGACGCACACGCGGCGTCGTCGCGACAGGCGCTGCCGCCGATGCCGGCCCCCACGGCGGTCGCGCAGACGCGGTCGAGCCCGTCGTTGTCGCGGTTTGTGCGCACCGTGCAGGCCTCGCCCGCCGGGCAGCGTCCGTCGGCGCAGACTTGGTCGCTGCCCTGATCGGGCAAGCAGGTCGCGAAGCCACGGAACTGGTCGTCGGCAGGGGTCTCGTTGCCACGGTCGTCAACGTAATAGAGCTGGTTGGGGTAGCAGCGCTCGCCCATGACGCAGTGCTCGGCGCCGGGCGTACACGGGCTGAAGCAGCGCCCGACTACGCAGGCCGCGCTGGCGCATTGCGCGCCGTCATCGCAGGCCGCGCCCCCAGCGAGCAGGTCGCCGAGGGGCTGGCAGATGAAGCGCGGCACCAGCGGGGCGTCGCCCGCGATCGGCACGCAGCCTTGGCCATCGTCGCAGTCGACGTCGGCGGCGCAGTTGGCGGGCGGCGGGATGCAGCTTTGCAGGTCGACCTGCACGTCCTCGCCGACGATCAACGTGACCGTCTCGCAGCTCAGGCTGGGGCAATCGAGATCGCGCACGCAGCCGGAGAAGCACAGGCCGATGTTGAGGCACAGCCGCGACGCGCAGTCGGCGTCGTTGGCGCACACATCCTCGGCGCGGCCGTCGGCGAACGCGCCCGCGCAGCGCAGCGCGGGCAGATCGTCGATGAGCACGACCACGCAGGCCTGCTCGGCGGCGCAGTCGGCGTCGGTGGCGCAGACGGCCGCGTCACATTGGCGGGTCTCGGCGTCGCAGCGACCTTCGGGGCAGTCGTCGGGCGCGAGCCGGCAGCCCGGCACGCAGGACTGCTCGGCGGCATCAAGCGCGCAGAACTGACCGGCCGGGCAGCCCTCATCGTCGGCGCAATCACACTGGCGCGTCTCTAGATTGCAGGCCCCGCCGGGGCAGCCGTCCAGGCGACACCCGTCGCGGCACTGACCCGCATCACAGAACTCGGCGTCGGCGCACCCCGCGTCGGTCGCGCAGGCGCATTGCCGCGTCTCCAGATCGCAGCGACGGTCGGCCCCGCAGCCATCGACGCGGCACCCGGGCACGCAACCGTCGGGGCCGCACCAGGCGTCGTCGGGGCACTCAACGTCTTGCACACAGGCCGACACGTCGACGCAGGCGCCGTCGACCGGATCGCAGGCGAGGCCGTCGGGGCAGCTGTCGGCAGAGCATCGACAAGTGCGCGATTCGAGGTCGCATTGCGTGCCGACAACGCAGGTTGGATCGGCGTCGCGACACCCGGGCACGCAGCCCTGATCGCCGCAGTAGGTGCCGTCGGGGCAGGCCGCGTCGCTGTCACACCCGCAAGTGCGCGTGTCGAGATCGCAGGTCCCGCCGTCGCTGCATGCGCCGTCACGGCACCCGCGCGCGCAGCCGGCAGGGCTGCAATATTCGGCGTCGGGGCAATGGGCGTCGATGGCGCACCCGGTCGCACACAAGCGGCTCTCGGGTTCGCACCACTGCTCGGGCGGGCAAGAGTCGGGCTCGACGCGGCAGCCACTGCGGCAGATGCCGTTGAGGCAGGCGTCGGCCGCGTCGCATTCGGTGTCGAGCGTGCAGGGCGCCGCGTCCTGGCAGAGGCCCATGACGCAGCGCTCGTCGGCGGCGCACATCGTGTCGAGCGTGCAGACGGCGGGCGGATCGCCGCAGGTGCCTGACTGCGCATCGCAATTGCCCGAGTCGCAGTCGGCGTCTTCAAAGCAGCGTTCGGGGGGGGGCGCGTTGCAGGCGCCTTGGGTGCACACGCGCCGCGGGCCGCACTCTGCGTCGACGAAGCAGACCCGGTTGAGGCACTGCTCCATCTCGCAAATGCCCGTGGCGCAATCGGTATCGACGACACAGGGCGGCGGCGTCACGCAGGCCTCGGCGCTGCAAATTTGTCCGTCATTGCAATCAAAGGCCGACGCGCAGCCCTGATTGTCTGAATCGCTGCACCCCGTGAGTGCCCAGATCCAGATCCACCCCATCGCCGCAAAGTGCTTGTGCATGCGCTGTTTGTAGCACCGGCGGTCACGACCGCTCAAACCCCGCAGACTCAAACCCGAGCCTGCGCGTCATGAGATGACCCGAACCAGCCTGAACCCGACCCCCGACAGTGTGCGCCCGGGGGAGTAGCCGAACCGGCTCGCGGCCCGGCAGGTGAAGGCGTAGTGGTTGAAGGCGCCGCCGCGCACGGTGCGCAGGCCCTCCTCGATCCAGCCGTCGGTCCACTCGCGCACGTTGCCGGCCAAGTCGCGCACCCCATACGGCGAGCGGTCGGTCGCGAAGGCGCCCACCGGCTTGGGCATCAGGTCGCCGGGCAGGCTGTAGCGCATGCGGCAGAACGTCGGATCGAAGTGATCGCCCCAGGGGAAGATGCGCCCGTCGGTGCCCCGCGCGGCCTTCTCCCACTCGTCTTCGGTGGGCAGGCGATAGATCACTTCGTCGCGGGTCGAGGCCCAGGCGGCATAGGCGCGGGCGTCGTCGAAGCTCACGCTGAAGATCGGCCAGTCGAGCGACCACGCGTCGCCGTCGCGATCGATGATCGGCGTGGCGAACCGACCGTCGGCGCGGGGCTCGACATACAGGCGTCCGCCGTCGCGCGGCGCGTGGGTGCGGGCCCGATGGGGCGCGAGCGCGTTGAGAAATTCGAAGTACGCGTCGCACGTGACCGGCAGCCGCTGGATCGCGAACGCGGGCACATCGACGACGGCCGCTTGGTGGCCCAGCAAGGCCTCCGGATCGCCGCCGCGAATGTAGGGGCCGCCCGGCACGAAGATGAAGTCGTCGCCCAGCTCGATCTGCGACGGCAGCCGCACGGTGAACTCGAGGGTGTCGCCCTGCCAAGCGTGGATAGGCAGCCGAACGGGCGGACGATTGGGCAGGCGAATCGACAGGACGCTGCGACCCGTCGGCAAGGTCACGTCGGCGAGCGGCGTCTCGCCCAGCACTCGGGGCGCCGCGTCGATGAGCAACCGATCGCGCTCAACGACCCGGTGCAACGTGACCTCGGCGCCTGCCGGGGTGGTGCGCAACGACAGCGTCGGCCGGCGCAAGCGGTCGTCATCGGGGCGATACCGGGCCACGGCCTTGAGGTGGTCCTCGGCGGTGGTCGCGTCGAGCGTCTGCAGCGCGTCGCGATAGCGGCGCCAATGCATGTCGGCGAGCAGACCGCGCGGCGCCTCATCGGTGGGCACCAGCTCGACCGCGCGCGCCAACTTGAGCTCGGCGAAGGTGAACGCCCGCCGCAGCTCTTTGCGGATCGCGCTGACGCGGTCTTCTCGGGCCCAGCGCTCGCGCTTGGCCGCGACGGCCTCGTGCCCCGACAGGCGTGCCAGGCTCTCGATCTGCGCGTCCAGGTCGGTCAACTCTTCGCGCAGCATGCGCATGTACCAGAGCGACTCTTCGCCGTCGCGCAGCTGCTCCTCGGCCTCTTCGGCGCGGCGCGTGGCCTCTTTGGTGCCGGCGAGCACGGCCTCGATGCTGGCGCGCAGCGGCTTGACCGCGTCAAAGCGATCGTGGGGCTGTTGCGCCAGAGCGCGGGCGCAGATGTCGTCGAGATCTTTGGGGATGTCGCGTTCGGGGGCCAGGCTGCGCGCCGAGGGCACGTCGCGGGTCGCCGTCGCCACCAGCACCGGCAGCGTGCCGCCGGCGCCTTGGAATGGAAAGACGCCGCAGAGCATCTCGTACAGCATCGCGCCCAGCGCCCAGACGTCGGTGCGCGCGTCGATGCGCTCGTGCTCGCCGCGGGCCTGTTCGGGGGCCATGTAGCCCGGCGTGCCGACGATGCTGCCTTCGATCGTGCCCACCGTCTCGGTGATCAGGCTCGGCGTGACCACGTCGTAGGCGTCTTCGGCCTGGCCCAGGATCTTCGCGATGCCCCAGTCCATGACCAGCACCTCGCCAAAGTCGCCCAGCATGATGTTGTCGGGCTTGAGATCGCGGTGCACGACCCCCTTGGAGTGGGCGTACTCCATGGCCTGACAGACGCCGATGAAGATCTGCAGTAGGCGAAACCGGGTGTACTCGGCGGTCGCGTCAGGCTCGTTATTGGCCAGCGCTTCGAGCACCTGCTTGAGCGAGCGGCCGCGCACCCGCTTCATCGTGAAGCAGGGCGCGCCGTCTTCGAGCACGCTGAAGTCGTACACCGGCACCACGTTGGGGTGTTCGAGCTGCGCGGTGGTCTGCGCCTCGGTGACGAACCGCTGCATTTGATGCGCGCTGGCGTCGATGGAGTGCAGCATCTTGACCGCGACGACCCGCCCGATCAGCGCGTCTTCGGCCGACAGCACCCGCCCCACGCCGCCCCGGCCCAGCTCGTCGATCGGGGTGTAGCGCGCCGCGAAGCGATCGGCCGGCAAGCCCAGGCGGTCATAGGCGGCTACACCTTTGGGAGGATCGGGGGCCAGCAAAGACGCGCGGGCGGGCGGCAGCGGACGCAGGGGGGCGGGTGAGCCGGGCAGGGTGGCCTGACGCCCGATGCGTCCGCGGGCCCGGACCCGCGCTTGAAGACGGCGCAGGTCGGCTGGCGAGATGCCCGCTTTCGCGAGCTGAGCGCGCAGAGCGAGCGCGCCGCCCTGAGCGCCCGCGTCGTGAAACGCCCGCGCCAGTGTGCGCGCATTGATCAGGCCGGCGGCGAGCGCAGCCTGACCCAGGTCGATGTCGTGATCCGTCAGCATGAGTCGATGCCACGCTAACAGGTGTGAGCGGCTCGGGCAGCAGACCTGCACACGCATGGGTGAAGTCGACCCGGCGCTCGGCTATACTCCGCCACCATGGCGAAAACGACACTCAAAGAAATCTCCAAGCGCGCCGATCAGATCCAGGCACGCTATCAGGCCAACTACGCAGGTCATCCGAGAATCTCTCGTGATCCCGACGCCTTGCAGAAGATGGTGGGGCAGCTCGATTTGCTGCTCGCGCATCTCAAGCGGCTGCCGGCGAACCAGCAAATGCAGGTGAGCCGCACGATTCGCGACAACCGGAACATGTACTCCAAGGAGGTCAAAGCGATCCGCGAGGCCCAGGAGAGCGGTCCCGAAGCGATGTATGCGCACCACCTGGCGAGCTGGGCGAACTTCACGTCGGCGCGCTATCGGCGCAACTTCGCCGGGCAAAATCGGGCGACCCGCGACCCGTCGTTGCTCAGCGAGATGATCGCTGATCTCGAGCGCCTGGTGCCCTTGATCGCCGATCAGCGCACCCGCATCGACAGCGGCGAGCTCAAGACCGCCCAAGAAGCGGCTGAGCAGAACCTGACCCTGTACCGCACGGAGCGCGAATCGGTTCAGACCGCGCAACGCGAAGGCACGCCCGAGCAGCAGGCCGATCTGCTGGCGCGGCTGGCCAACGACCAGTTCGGGCTGTATCGCGATCATTTCGCAGGCAAGTCGCGCATCTCGCGGCGCCCGGCCCTGCTCGAGCGCATGATCAGCACCCTCGAAGACATCGAGGCGCGCATGAAGGCGCTGGCCGACGCAGGCCTGGCTGAGGGCAGCAACCCCCAAAACATCGAGATCGTGCAGAGCCGCGCTGAGGGCTACGTCAAAGAGCTCGAAGAGGTCCGCAACGCCAAGTCGCAGGCGGGCTTCCAAGATCTGGTCACCAAGCTGGGCGAGGCGGCCAACGCCACCTTCGCCGAGTATCGCGAGCACTTCGCCGGCCAGGATCGCACCACCCGCGATCTGACGCTGATGAACGGCCTGTGTGAGGGTCTGCTCGACATCGGCCGCCAGATGGACGATCTGGATCGCGTGCGCGACGACACGACCAACCAGTCGAACCTGGGCATCGTGCTCGACAACCTGCGCATGTACGATCGTGAGTTCGACCAGATCCGGCAGATGCAGCAGGCACAAGCCGAGAAGTCAGAGTAGGAGCCTTCTATGCGATTCACCCTGTCCCGCGGCCTCATCAGCAGCGTCTTGAGCAGCCTTTTGATCTGCGCTTGCGCCACGGCATGCCTCACGGCCTGCGAGGATGAGGCGCTTCCGCCGCCGCCCGTCCAGCCCGAGGTCACCGCCATCAAGGTGCAGTGTCGTCCGGTGAATGGCGTGTATACGCTCGATCTGATTGAGGTTTCGGTGCGTGATCTCGACGGCGTCGAAGACATCGTCGACGACCCGATCGTGATCATCGAGGCCAACCGCTTCACGCTCGATCGGACCAACAAGCCGTGGGACGCCGAGGCGAACCCCGACCTGGTCTGCAAGACCGAGTCGTGTGAGATCGACTACGTCTGGGAGTTTCAGAGCGGCGAGACGGAGCAGATCTTCTGCGGTGCCGACGCAGATTCGCTGATCCTGCAGGCCACGGTCGACGTGCGCGACGCGCTCGGTTTGGCCGCGCGCGTCCGAGAGTCGGCGCGCCCGCTTTAGTCGCCGGCAAGGCATGGCCGTGCGATATGCGGGCCGGTGCTGGCTTCGGATTTGGGCAGAGAAGTCTTGCTCTGTCTTACGCGCCTTTGGCGCCAGTCGCCGACCTTTGGCCGGCATTGAGGGGGGCGTGCATCCCCCCTCAAACTCCCCCCCTCGCTCGATTGCTTCTCAATCGTGCGCTTTGCAACCTCAGCTTCGCTGAGAACCCGGGTTGCGCTGCGGCGTGCGCATATCTTTGATATGACCAGAGTATGCGCTGGCTCCTCCTCCTCACCCTCCTCGGCTGCGTGTCCTGCCGCGACACCGCGACGCCGGCCGACCGGATCCCGCCGTCCGAGAAGATCGTGGTGCTCATCCCCGAGGCCATCAAGGGCGTGCTTGATCCGCGGTTGAACACGCGATCGTGGCCGTCCAAGGCGATCCATCTGCTGTTTGAGGGCGTCGTCAGCGTGCACAACCCCGAGGGGGAGCCGCGCCCGGGCCTGGCCCTGACCATCGAGCAGCCCAGCCCGGCGGTCTACGACATCACCCTGCGGCCCAACGCGGTGTTTCACGACGGCAGCCCGGTCACCAGCGCCGACGTGATCGCGACCTTTGAGAGCGTGCGCGATCCGAAGCTGTCGAGCCCGTTTCGGGGGCTCTACACGCGCATCAAGTCGATGGAGGTTCAGGGGCCCAAACGCCTGCGCATCACTCTCGACGCGCCGCACGCGCCGTTCTTGAGCGACATGTCGATGGGCATCGTGCCGGCGAAGGTCATCGGCCCCGATCGGCAGCTCACCGCCATGATCGGCGCGGGGCCGTATCGCTTCGCGGGCCGCTCCGGCGATCGCGAGGTGCGGCTACAGCGGCACGCCAGGTATTGGGGTGGCACCCCGGCCATCGAGTGGGTGGTGCTGCGCACGATCCGCGATCAGAACACGCGCTTGCTGGCGCTGCTCTCGGGCGCCGCCGACATGGTGCAGAACGCCGTCACCCCGCGCCTCGCCGAGGCGATGAAGGGCCGCGACGGGCTGGTCGTGTCGACCTCACCGGGGGCCGGCTACACGTACATCGCGCTCAACCTGCGCCGCAAACCCTTGGACAACCAGAAGGTGCGCGAAGCCCTGGCCCACGCCATCAACCGCGCGTCGATGATCACCTACAAGTTCCAGGGCACCGCGACGCCGGCTACGGGGCTGCTGCCGACGCAGCATTGGGCCTACAACGCCACGGTGCCCACGCACCCGCACGATCCATCGAAGGCCGAGGCGCTGCTCGACGCGGCGGGCCTGCCGCGGGGCCCAAACGGGACGCGGTTCACGCTCGAGTTCAAGACGAGCGCCGACAAGTTTCGCAGGAACATCGCGAGCTTGGTGGCGCGTGATCTCAAGGCCGTGGGCGTTGAGATCGAGCTCAAACCCCTTGAGACCGGCACCATGCTGGCCGACGTGAAGGCCGGCAACTTCGACCTGTACATGCTGCAATGGCAGGGCGGCGGTGAGCCGCATTTCTTCAACTGGATCTTCAGCAGCGCCCGCATCCCCGATGCCGAGCACCCCAACCGCGGCGGCAACCGTGGGGCCTATCGCAACGCCAACGTCGACGCGCTGATCGAGCAGGGCCGGGCCACCTCGAAGCTCAGCGAGCGGCGCCCGATCTATGGACAGATTCAGCGAATTCTGGCCACCGAGTTGCCCTACATCAGCCTGTGGCACGAGGACGTGATCCTGGTCACGCGCGAAGGCCTGACCGGCTACACCCCGCTGCCCAACGCCAGCCTCTTCAACCTGTGGAAGGCGCGCTGGACCGGGCCGCGCTGAGCCCAGCTTTCGGTGTCAACGCGCGCGCTAACGCTTGCGCTGCTTGCGCAGGAACGCGTTGATCAGACGTTGGCGCTGGCCGGGCGTCAGCGTCCTATACCGCGCCAGGTTGCCCAAGAACTGCGCGCGCTCCGATGGCGGCATGGCGGTCAGCCGATCAAAGAGCGTGCGCACCTGCTGGCGACCCGCGTCAGACATGCTCGCGAACCGCTTGAAGTTCTTGCGCAGCGTGGCCTGCTCGCCCGCCGGCAGCGCCTGGAAAGTGCTGAAGTTCTTGCGGACCTTCTGGCGCTTCTGCGGCGGCAGCGACCGAAACCGCGTCCACCGCGCCTTGAGCTTCGCGCGCTCGCCCGGCGGAAGCGCCTTGAAGCGCTTCATGCGGGCGCGCAGGGCCTGACGCCGGGCTTCGGGCATCATCTGCCACCGCGCCTGCCGGCTGGCCTTGGCCAGTTTGCGATTGGCCAGTCTACGCTTGGCCGGACTGTCTTTGCCGAGCCCGTCTCCACCTCGGGCGCGCGGCGCGGGCGGGCGCTGCATGGGCAGCTTCTTGAGCGCCTCAAGCGTCTCCAGCCGCGGGGCGGGTGCCGGCGCCTTCATGGGCAGCTTCTCGAGCTGCGCCTGGGCGAAGGCGGGCAGCGCGAGCACACCCAGCGCGATCATCTGGACGATCCCGCGCATCATGGCCGGCCACCCGAGGGCAGCGGCTCGGGCAGCGGATCGATGTCGAGGGTGTCGAGCTGCGCGACCAGCGCAAACACTGCGGGATCTTCGAGGCCGTCGAGCACTTCAATGGCGTCGAGGTGCTCGAACATCTCCATGTCTTCGAGCATCTCAAGCTGCGGAAGGTACGCTGCAAGCACCGGCTCTGCGGGCGTTGATCCCTGCATGACCGGCGTCGGTCGCAGCGCCAAGAAGAGCGCGGCCGCAGCAGCCGTGACCAGCGTGAACCAGATGATCTGATTCGGGATCTTGCCGGGAAGCTTGCCGGATGACCGACCGCGGAAGGGCACCACCTTCGCGCCCTGCGTATCGGGCACGGTCTCGGCATGCGCCAACCGCGCCTTGAACGTCGCGTCGAAGCCCGCTGACGGTCGCGGCGCATCGAGGGCCAGCAGCGTATCGAGCGCCGCGTCATCGGTCGCGGCGAGGCGTGCGGCGAAGCGCGCATCAAAGTCGGCCGAAGGGCGCACGTCGTCGTCGGCGAGCAGCGCGTCCAGCGCGTCGTCTTCGGCTGCCCGCGCCGCGTCGATCATCGCGCGGGCGGTGGCGTCGAAGGCGGCAGACGGCGACGGCGAATCGGCCGCCAGCGCCGCGTCGAGCGTCGCCGCCTCTGCCGACTCAAGCGTGCGCAGCCGTGCCCGCACGCGGGCGTCGAAGCCAGCGGACGGCTCGCCGTCGGCGAGGTGCGTATCGAGCAGGGCGTCGATCATCGTTGCCCCCCCGCCGCCGCTTGAGGCGCCGTCATCGGGGGTGGATCAAGCAGCGGCGCCAGGTCGCGCAGCAGGGCGGTCCGCGCGCGGTTGAGCAGTGACTTGACGGCCGAAACGGTGGTCTCCAGCGCCTCGGCGATCTCTTGGTAGCCCAGCCCGTCTTCCTTTTGCAGCAGCAAGGCGGCGCGCTGCTTAGTCGGCAGCTGGGCGACCGCTGAGCGCACCTTCTTGCGCAGCGCTTCGGCGTGCACCAGCTCGTCGGCGTGGGGTCGGTGATGGTCGGTGGGCTCGACCCGCAAGTCCTGCATCGCGATCTTGGGGCGGCGGTTCTCGGCGCGGTTCTTGTTGTTGATGCAGTGGTTGGTCGCCACCTTGAAGATGTAGGCGCGGAAGGCCTCGCGGGGCTCGTAGCGATGCCGGGCGCGGTAGATCTTTAAGAATACGTCCTGGGCCAGCTCTTCGCCGCGGGCCTGATCGCCCACAAAGCGCACCGCGAAGCGCACCATGGGCACGCGCCACCGACCGAACAGCTCACCGAACGCGTCGGCGTCACCATCGCGGGCACGGCACATCAGCTCGGCGTCGGGGTCCATCAATCCACGTCCATCAGCAGGTCGAGTTCTTCAACCATTTCAAGCGCTTCGAGAAACTCTAAGTCTTCGATCACGGCGTCGTCGGTGGGCACTGCGCTCGGGGCGACGCTCAGCGGTGCTGCGCTCAGCGGCGCGGCGGGCGCAGGTGCGGCCGGCGCGCGCGGGGGCACAGCCTGGGCGACGACGAGGAAGAGCCATCCCGTCAGCATGTCGAAACCGCTGACTCACGCTCAGGTTGCGGTGAGGGGGTCGGTTTTCTCGCCCAAGTCACGGCGGCGCCTCTTCGAAGGCCTCCGAGACGATGTGCCAGACGCCGTCGGTCTGCGCCCAGACGAGGGTCTTCTTGCCGGCGTCGTTGAAGAGCGGGGAGCGGTACCGCTGCTGCAACTCGACGATCAGCCGCTCGCCGTCGGAGCGGGCCGCGACCTCGGACAGCGTGAGGCGGACCCAGCCGCGCGCCAGCCCATGCTCGCGCTTGCGGGCCAGCCAGGTGTCGAGATCCTGTCCATTGTCGGTGAAGCTCGGTGCGTAGAACCGCGTGAGAGCCTCAACCTCGCCCCGCGGCGCGGTGCGCTCCCAGGCCAGGCGCCACCCCTCGAGACGGTCCGTGATCCAGGCCGTCGACGGCGCAGCGGGCGGCGCGGGTTGCACCACCGGCACGTCACGGACGATCGGCTTGGGGGTCGGGCCCAGCACAACGCCCAAGCCCAGCCCGACCAACGCGGCGACGACGATCGCGGCGATCCAGCGCGCGCGTGGACGCGGCGGCTCCAACGCGTCGAGGCGTTGCAGGGCATCCAATGCGGTCGGCAGGCGTCGATCCGGATCCTTCTCCACCACCTGCGCGATCAGAGTGCCCAACGGGGTGGCGGCGATGTCGGCCGGGATCGGCACCGGATCGGGGCTCAGCTGTGCGGCCATCGCGGCCATCGGCGTGCTGGCCTCGACGGTCACTTTGCCCGTCAGGCACTCCAGCAGCACCAGGCCCCACGCATACAGATCGGTCGCCGGGTTCAGCTGCCCCTTGAGCTGCTCGGGCGCCATGTACGTCGGCGTGCCCAAGACGCCGCTCTGGGTCGTCAGCGAGACATACTCGGGGCCGCGGGTGCCCTCGACGACGCCCGCGATGCCAAAGTCGAGCACCAGCACATGCGGGCGCA
>JBNMOZ010000059.1:0-16289 GCA_051276005.1 Bradymonadia bacterium
GTGCAGATCAGCGGCGACTTCAATCAGCGCATCTCAGCGGGGTTTGGCTTCTCGCACCGCGGGATATCGATCAACGATCCAGCAGCGGTGCCGGCCGTATCTCTCGCGGCCTTTGAGCGCGACGTGTTGCCGCGCGCCCTCACGCAGCTGTATCCGGTGATCGGCTGGGCGGGCTTCGAGACCACCTATCGCACCTACGAGAACCTGTCGTCATACGGCGTCAGCGAGGACGTGCGGCTCGGGCCCGTCGTCTCGGCGACCCTGACCGCGCCCCTCGAAGCGCTGGGATCGACCGTCGACGCGGTTGAACTCTACGGCTCCCTGGGCTGGACGTTCGACTTCGCGGGCGATGGCTTGTTGGAGCTTGGCGTCGGCGCCGAGGCGCGCTACGAGGGCGGCGAGTGGCTCAACCAGCAGCTGCTGACCAAGGCGCGATTCGCCTCGCCATCCTTCAAGCTCGGGCGCCTGGTCGCCCGCTTTGATTGGCTCGCCCAGGTCAACGACACCACCAACAACCTGGTCGTGCTGGGCGGCAGCAACGGGCTGCGTGGCTATCCGAGCGCGATCTTCCAGGCCACCGGCGCCGACCGCGTCCGCGGCAACCTCGAAGCGCGCAGCGCGCCGGTCGTCTGGCACTACTTCCACGGCGGCCTGGTGGTGTTCTACGACATGGGCGACGTGTACGGCGGGCGTGAGCGCGATGCCTTCCTCGTCAAGCACACCCTGGGTCTGGGCGTGCGCGGTCTGCTGCCCCAGTTCAACCGCGAGGTGTTTCGCTTCGACGTGGGCGTGCCCCTCGACGGCACCACCGGGTTCATGCTGCGTTTGAGCGGCGGTACCGGGCAGTCGGTGCCGCTCACGGCCCGCGAGGATGCCCAGTTCGACGCCAGCGTCGGCGGCCTCGCCCTGCAGCCCTGATCCGGCGCCGCTGATTCGGCGCGGGTGGAAACCCCACCGGGTAGCTCTGCCTACACAGTGAATACCGGACGGTCGCGGCCCATCATCCGCGCGTCGACTTGAGAGGTTTGCCCATGTCTCGCTCATTTTTGCCGGGTTCTGTCTTGTCTGGCTCAGTCCTGATCGCCGCTGGGGCGTTGCTGTTCAGCGCGCCTGCCGTGGCCGCGCCGCTGGTGCCCACGGCCAAGCCCACCTGGACTCGCAGCCTGGGCAAGGACGCGGGCACCACCGCCCTTGTGCAGACCGGCTCGGTCGTCGTCGCCGCCACCTGGAACAGCCAGCTCGTTGGCCTCAGCGCTGCGACGGGCGAGGTGATCTGGCGTCAGAAGAACAAGAGGGTGGCCGGCAGCAGCCTCAGCCTGGTCGTCGGCGGTGGCCGCGTCGTGACGGGCATGCAGAACGGCAACGTCGTGTCTGGCTTGGACCCAAAGACGGGCAAGGTCGCGTGGACGCGGGACTTCGGCGGCCCGGTCGGCAGCCTGATGGCGTGCCCGGGGCACCGATTGGTGGCGGCGACCTTGCGCGGTCGTCTGCCCGATGGCAGCGCCAGCCTCGTCGCGCAGGCCTTCGACCCGACCTCGGGCGCGCCGCTCTGGCAGGTCCCCGCGTCGGGCAGGTTGCTGGGGGCGGGCGCCGGGCACCTGTTCACTGCGCTGCCGTCGAGCACCGGTCGCTTGAACACGGGCGTCGCGGGCATCAACTGCGCCACCGGCGCGCCGCTGACGCTGCCTCGACCCCTGCGCAAGTTCAGCGAGTTTCTTGCCGCGGGCGCCGGCCATGTGGTCACGAGCCACTTCGAGTTTCAGTTCAAGAAGGAGACGGTCTGCGTCACGGCGCTCGACGGCGGCGCCCAGACCTGCTTCGACGCCGCCTTCGACGGTACGCCCAAGTATGGCGTCTCGGGTGCTCTCGTCTCGAACGGCGCGGTCTACATCAGCACGGCGCACCAGATGGCGCATAACCTCGACCCGTCGCCTGACGGGTGGGTGTTTCGCTACGACCTGAAGGCCAAGACCATCACGGCGAAGAGCGCGGCGTTGCTCAGCGGGGGCACCTTCGTCGCCGCGGGTGGTCAGATTTTGACCGCCTTCGGCAGCACCGGCATCGATGACTTCGGCTACACCTTTGATCCGACGACCCTCAAGGCGACGGCCGCGGTGGCCTTGAAGAAGGCGCCTCGCGCGGCGGTCGCGAACGCGACCCACGCCTTCATTGGGTCGTATGGCGGCAGGATCACAGCGTTTGAGCTGGCGTCGCCCGGGCGCGCGCCGATGGCCGAGAAGGTCGTCAAAGCCCAGCCGATCAAGGTGGGCGCTGCGCCTCAGCTGGGCTGGTCGTTGGCCCGCGTCATCGACGCCCACCCCAAGACCGCCCGCAGCTCCGGCAGCAAACGCGAAGGCCACGTCAACGACGTGATCTTCCTCGACAACGAGCGATTCGCCATCGGCGGCAGCGACGATCGGGTCACCGTCTGGTCGACAACCGGCAAGCGACGCACTTGGCGCTCACGCGGGCTGGGCAAGGACGTGCAGCGCTTGGCCCGCTGCAAAGACCGCATCGCGGCCTACACCTACAGCGGCAACATCTTCACCTTCGCCCCCCGCGGCCGGATGTGGCGCCGAAAGGCCAAGATCAAGAACGGCTTCGGTTGGGCCTTCGGCATGGCCGCCAACTGCGCGGTGATCGCCGACGACTTCGCCGGCAACTTCAAGATCTATAAGCCCGACTCATCCAAGGTCGTGGCTGAGCTTGAGGCCAAGGGCGTCTTCGACCGTCGCTGGGTGCGGGTCACGGGCGAGCGCATGGTGGTCTCGCGACCGACGACGCTCGACGTGATCAACGTGGTTGACCTGCGCGAAGGCCCCTCCGCGGAGCGCCAGATCCCGACGCCCATGACCAAGCACGGCGCCAAGATCAGCCAGGCCCGCATGGTGGGCGGCGACCGCATGCTGGTCGAGTACTGCAACGAAGAGAAGTGCGTGGTCGAGCTGAGCGGTGGCAAGGCCCCGGCGAAGACGCTGACCTTTGACGTGAAGGGCGACGGCTGGTCGTCCACCGTGGGCTCGACCATCGAGATCAGCCCGGACGGCACCTCGATGATCTTCTTGCGACGCGGCCTCGACCTGCTGCTCATCGATCTGGCCACCGACAAGCGCCAGCCCCTCAACGACATCGCGGGCGTCGATCGTCAGCGCGACGAAGTGATCACCCCGGCGTTCTCGCCCGACAGCAAGACGATCGCCATCGGCGCGCACCCCAAGACCTGGCAGGTTACGCTGCTCAAGCGCGACTAGATCGCCCGGGCTCAGGCGCCCGCATTGAACAACGCCAAGAACCGCACGGCCGCGGGCAGATCGCTCGCCTCGAGCAGGTCCTGACTCAGCGCCTCCAAGGGCTGCAGCGTGCCCAGCGTCATCCGCTTCCAGGTGTTCGAGGTGGTCGTGAGCACCACGCTCGGCGCCGGTGTGCCGGGCAACGGCTCACCGCGCACCACCTCGAGCACGCCCCGCCGCACCGTCAAGTGATAGCGCGCGTCCAGGTCGGTCAGCACCAACGCCAACGTCTCATGCACGTCGATGGCCGCGGCCGCCTTGAGGCGCGACGGCATGACCGCGAAGATCACGTCGATGGGCAGCTGGTCGATGAAGGCGTCGTCGAGGGTGAGCATGCCCGGCGGGTCGAAGCCCTGCTCCAAGCCGCGGGCCGTCTCCATCAAGTATGCGCGGCCATTGGTGTTGGGCAGGCCGTCGGCGATGACGCGATAGGCCTGGGCTTGCAGCGCTTCGACCTCGGCTAAGTCGCCCAGCTTGGCGTCGCGTAGCTTGCCCAAGAGGTGCGCCGCCCAGCGCGCGTCGCCGCGATCGAGGGCAGCGCGCGCTGCGCTGAGTACGTCCGCCACGCCGCCCATCATGCGCACCTCTCGCGCGACCGCGTCGTTGGCCGGATACAGCCGCTCGGTCCGCCCGTCGAACCACCCCAGCGCGTTGTTGTAGATGGCGCGCACCGACCAATCGACTTGGCCGTACAGCTCGTCGAGGGTCGCGCGGCCCGCCAGATGGGCCGGGAGCCTGACCTGCGCCGCCAGCTCGTCGACGTTGAGCCGTTGATTCGCGCCGCGCACCACCGCGTCGCGCAGCCATTGGATGCCATCACGATAGGTCGTCAGGCGCTCGCGCACTTCGGCCTGGTTGATGACCGGCGCGGTATGCGACGGCACCAGAATGGCTGGATCGCGGGCGCGCATGGCGTCGAGGCTGTCGATCCAGTCGTCTACCGGCCGCGCCGTGGTGCCCCGGATCGTGTACAGGTTCGGGAACGCCGCGTAGTGGTTGTCGCCGGGCATCAGCGCGCCCTTCTCAGGCAGCCACACGAACAGCTGGTCGTGCGTCTCGCCCGGCGCCTCGACCAGCTCGATGACCGCCCCACCGATCTCGATCGTCGTCTCGCCCGTGAAGGTATGCGTCGGCACCCGCACGCCCGTCGTGAGCGCCGCGGTCACGTCGGCTTTACGCCCGATCGCCGAGCAGGGCAGGGCCTCGTCGTCGAGGTGATCGCCAAACTGTAATGTGCCTCGGAAGCTCTCGATGTCGCGGAACGCGCCGTATTGTTTGAGCAAGTTGGGCAGCAAGGCCTCGGTGGCCCAAATTTGGGTGCCCTCTTCAGCCCAGACGCTCGCGCCGCCCACATGGTCGATATGGCTGTGCGTGTAGATGATCGCCAACGTTGGCCCAGGGGCCACTTGCATCAGCGCGGCCCGCACGACCTCGGCGCGGGCGGGGCTCATCGACACGTCGATGACCACATTGCCAGCGTCGGTGCGCAGCAGAATCGTATTGGCCAGGTCGTACCCGATGGCGACGAACAAATCCGGGGCCACCTCTTCAACCCGCGCCTCGCCGATATGCGCGTCACAATGGTCTTGAATGGCCGGACCAGCTGGGGGCAGGCGCTCGACAATCGGCCCAGCGTCAGCGGCGAGCATGTCGACCGGCGCCCCATCGACCGCGCGGGCGGCGTCTTGTGATGTGGCGTCTTGCAGCGCCACGACTTGCGCGTCACAGGGCACCGCTGCGTCGAGCCGGACGGGTGCGCCGCCGCCATCGTCGCAGCCCCAGAGCATCGCCACGATCACCAACCACCGCATGTCTCACCCCCAACTCGTAGTGAGATAAATATGGCAGAAGTGGTCGACAGCGGTCTTCTCTTTGAGATCTCGCGCTGGGCCAGCGTCTTGATGCGTCTTCCTCGTCAGCGAAGGGTGAACGCCCGCGCAGGGCTCTCACCCTGGCTTTGGGCACACATATCGGCGAATACGACATCCTGCGCTTTGACTCTCATTCTGCACGCGAGCTATCAAGAAGCTGAGCGGGAATTCCTGTTGTTTGAAGACTTCTTGGAACCCAGGCGGGATCTTGTGGTCGAAAGCGCCGGGGACTCTTTGGAGGTATTGGCGCGTGCGGCAGGGGTGGCTCGTTTCTAGAGTGACGCGGTCGAGGGTGACGCGGTCGAGGGTGACGCGGTCGCGATCGGGTCTGCCCATCTGTGCGCTGACCCTCGTGATGCTCCTCGGCTGCACCACCGCGCCCGTCCAAACACCCGCATCTGAAGGCGTCAGCTACCTGGTCGCGCTGGGCGTCGTGCCACGGGCCGAGATCGAGCGCGCCCGCTGGGCCCTCGAGGCGGCGACTCGGCGGCTCGTCGTCGTGTTGCCTGCCCGCGCGCTGCCCGCCACCGACCCTGGCAACCCGACCCTCGACGCGGGGCTGCTGCTCGATGGGCTGCTCAGGTCGCCGCCGCCCGATGCGTTCCGAGTCGCCGCCGTCACCACCGCGCCGCTGCGCGCGCCCGATCTCGACGCTGTCATCGGCTACGCCCGTATCGGCGAGCGCGCGATCGTCTACTCAACTCACCTGCTGCCGCGCTACGCGAACGAGGCCCAACGCCGCGGGCGCGTGCGCCGCATCATCGACCACGAGCTGGGCCACACCTACGGCGCGACCCATTGCGACAACGACTGCGTGATGCGCGACGCCGAAGGCAGCGCCAGCATTGACGACCTGCCCCGGCATTATTGTCCCGAGCATCGCGTGCTGACGCAGGCCCGCGTCAAAGAAGGGCCGGCGCACCCGCGGTCATTGATTCGGCTGGGCGGCGAGCGCATGCGCTTGGGGCAGTGGGCGGCCGCGATCTCGGCCTATCAACGCGCCCTCAAGCACGCCCCCAACGACTACAAGGCACGCACCGCGATGGGCATCGCCCAGATGGCGCGGGGCGAGCTGACCACCGCCGAAGAGACCTTCATCACGGCGTCGCGCGCCAACCCGAGGGCGCCGCAGCCCTATTACGCGCGGGCGGTGCTGTATGCCTCGGGGGTGGCGCCGCGGCGGGCCTCGGCGTTCCTCGAAGCGGCCGTGCATCGCGACAACAAGCGAACCCGGGCCCATCGCGCGGCCGGCATCCTGTATCAGGACGTCCTGGCCAACGATCGCAGAGCGCTGCGCCACTTTCATGCACATGTGCAAAAGGGCGGACGCGACGCCGAGGTCATCGCCCGGCTGGTCTACCTGATGCAGCCTGCGACGCTGACCTTCAACGAGCCCGAGACGATCATCGCGCGCTGGAATCCAGTGACGGGGCTCGAGGTCGCGGCGGTCGCGCCGACGACGTTGATGGGGCTGTCGGTGCAGGCCAATGGGCCGTTCGATGGGCTCTCACTCCCCGGCGGACTGCTCGATCCGTCCGCCTCAGCGCCCTGACTTGGCCTTGTGAAGGCCCGCGCGGCACGGCATTCTGCGGTCCGGTATTCTACGGCACCCATCTGTGTCTTCGCTGGAGCCCGCATGCGGCCTGATCAACTCAGAGGGGGCTTCACCACCCTGTTAGCCGAGCGCGGATTAACGCTCGCGACGCTCACGCTCACCGAGGGCGTCGACGCGATGCTCGCCTTCTACCGGACGACGCGGGTGGATGGGCGACCGATCGACGAGGACGGCGACATGCTGCTGTTCGAGTGGACGCAGTACCCGCACGCCGACCATCAGCAGGTCGGCCTGGTGCGCCAAGCCATGCGCGCGGGCGACGACGTGGTGATTTGGCAGCTGCACCTGGTCTTCGAGTTCGACGCTGCACCAGCAGACCTGGACAACGCGAACCGCTGGTGTATGACGCCGGATGGGGTCGACGCGTTCGACGCCTTCATCCGCAAGAGCGCGGCCTATCGATTTGGGGTGGATCGGCCAGCGCGGGTGTCGCTCAAGCGCATCATCGCAAACTGAGTCCGCGAATCAGCCGCTCTGCTTCGACAGCAGCTCCGCTTGGTGGGCCTGCACGACGGGCTGAATCACCGGATCGAGCCCGCCATCGATGATCGAGTCGAGGCTGTACAGCGTCAGCCCGATGCGATGGTCGGTCACCCGGTTCTCACGATAATTGTAGGTGCGGATGCGGTCGGAGCGATCGCCGCTGCCGATCATGTTGCTGCGCATGTCGGCGCGCTCGGCGTGGGCGTCCGCCTCCATCTTGTTGTAGATGCGGGTGCGCAACACCTGCATGGCCTTGGCCATGTTCTTGTGCTGGCTCTTCTCGTCCTGACACGACACCACGGTCCCCGTCGGCACATGGGTGATGCGCACGGCCGAGTCGGTGGTGTTGACGCTCTGTCCGCCCGGTCCGCGGGCGCGCATGCGCTCGATCTTCAGGTCGTTGGGATCGATCTCGAGCTCGACCTCTTCAGCCTCCGGCATCACGGCGACCGTGCAGGCCGACGTGTGAATGCGGCCTTGGCTCTCGGTGATCGGGACGCGCTGTACGCGATGCCCGCCCGATTCGAACTTGAGGGTGCTGTAGACCGCCTTGCCGCTGACGATGACGAAGATCTCCTTGAGACCGCCGATCTCGCTGGCCGTGAAGTCGAGGGTCTCGATCTTCCACTTCTTCGTCTCAGCGTAGCGCTGGTACATGCGGAAGAGGTCGTAGGCGAAGAGCTTGGCCTCCTCACCACCCGCGCCGGCGCGAATCTCCAAGACGACGTTCTTCTGGTCGTTGGGATCGGTGGGCAGAAGCTGGACGCGCAGATCCTGGGTCAAGGTGATCTCTTGGGCCGTGAGTTCGCTGATCTCGGCCTGCGTCATCTCGATCATCTCGGGATCGTCTTCTTCGGCGAGCATCTCGCGCGCGTCCACCAACTCCTGACGAACATTCGACAATTTGCGATACGCCTTGACGACGGGCTCGATCTTCGCGGCTTCGATGGCGATCTTCTGGGATGCGCCGGGGATCTCGTAGATGCCCGGATCGCCCATCTGCGCTGTCAGCTCGTCAAAGCGTCGCGCGAGGCCTTCGAGTTTTTCTTGCATGGGAGCGCCTCGGGCATGAGCGGGTGGGCAGAAACCAGGGAGAGAATGCGGCGGATGCCGCTCCAGATCAACGCCGACCGGCGGATCTGGAGCACGTCGCCCATTGAGAGACTGGATAAGCGCCCGACGAAAACCGGGCACCGCAACTTTGGAGGAGACCAAAGGAGCGAGCCGCGGAGCACAGGGCGAAGCCCGAGCACCGCGGCTTTGAAAGACCCAAGAAGAGAGCGCCGGAGCACAGGGCGAAGCCCGAGCACCGCGGCTTTGAAAGACCCAAGAAGAGAGCCCCGGAGCACAGGGCGAAGCCCGAGCACCGCGGCTTTGAAAGACGCTAACTGCCCATCGCTTCGAGGAACTCAGAGTTCGACTCGGTGCGCGAGATCTTGTCGATCATGAACTCCATGGAGTCCACCACGTTCAAGGGGTGCAGCAGCTGACGCAGGATCCAGACGCGGTTGAGGGCGTCTTCGTCCAAGAGCAGCTCTTCTTTACGCGTACCGGACTTGTTGATGTCCAGGCACGGGAAGATGCGCTTCTCCATGAGCTTGCGATCGAGGTGCAGCTCGGAGTTACCCGTGCCCTTGAACTCCTCGAAGATGACCTCGTCCATGCGCGAGCCCGTGTCGATCAGCGCGGTGGCGATGATCGTCAGGCTGCCGCCCTCTTCGATGTTGCGGGCCGCACCGAAGAAGCGCTTGGGCTTGTGCAGGGCGTTGGAGTCGACACCACCGGAGAGGATCTTGCCCGAGGGCGGAACCACGGTGTTGTACGCGCGGGCCAAGCGGGTGATGGAGTCGAGGAGGATGACGACATCCTTCTTGTGCTCCACGAGGCGCTTGGCCTTCTCGATGACCATCTCGGCGACCTGGACGTGGCGCTGTGCAGGCTCATCGAAGGTCGAGCTGATGACCTCGCCCTGCACCGAGCGCTCCATGTCCGTCACCTCTTCAGGGCGCTCGTCGATGAGCAGCACGATGAGGTAGACGTCGGGATGGTTGGCGACGATCGCGTTGGCAATGTTCTGCATCAACACGGTCTTACCGGCACGCGGCGGCGACACGATCAGCGAGCGCTGGCCCTTGCCGATGGGCGTGAGCAGGTCGACGATGCGCGTGCTGTAGTTGCGCGCATGGTACTCGAGGACCAAGCGCTCATCGGGGTACAGCGGGGTCAGGTTGTCGAAGAGGATCTTTTGCTTCGTCGCCTCGGGGCCTTCGAAGTTGATCGTCTCGACCTTGAGCAGCGCGAAGTACCGCTCGTTGTCCTTTGGAGGGCGAATCTGGCCGTTGACGGTGTCGCCCGTGCGCAGGCCGAAACGCCGAATCTGCGAGGGCGAGACGTAGATATCGTCCGGGCCAGGCAGGTAGTTGTAGTCGGTTGCCCGCAGGAAGCCGAAGCCGTCCGGCAGGATTTCAAGAACACCCTCGCCGAAGATCGGCTCGTTCTTCTTGGTCTGCTCGTTGAGCAGCGCAAAAATGAGTTCCTGCTTGCGCAGACCTGAAGAGTTCTCGATGCCCATTTCACGGGCAGTCGCGGCCAGTTCGCCGATCTTCTGCTGCTTGAGTTCTTTGAGATTCATTCAATCCCTCTGGGGGCGGGGCGTCCAGTCACCGAACACGAATGTGCTCCCGGCGGGACCTGTAATAGGCTGGTGTTGAGCGCGGAAACTGATCCTTGAAGCATGCCTGGCCGGGGGAATCCCTCACAGGCGGTCGAAACTTCGGATTCAAGTCGTGGAGTCCTGGAGGAGGAAATCCTCCCAGAACGGGCGAAACGCTAGAGGCTAGTGGTGGGGCTGTCAAGCTTTTCTGCGCAGCGCGCCAGTGATCGCGCCGCTGCGCTACTCGATCACCGTGAAAGCATGCCGCCCGACGAGCTGCCCGGCGGTGGTCTCGATGTCGACGCTCCATTGGCCCACGCGATCCAAGGGCAACTGCTCCGTACGTAGCATGGACTGCAACCGAATTCGGTCGCTGCCCATCGCTGTTCGGGTCGGGATCAAGCGCCAAACCACGGCGTCTGAATGCCGCCAGACGTGCACGAAATCCTCGCCCGAATCGGCCAGCGTCTGCACGTCGGTGACGGCGATCATTTCTTTGACCCAGTCGGTATGCAGCGTCGTCACTTCGAGGGCGAGACGTCCATCGGGCAAGATCTCCGGCCCCACCGCGGCATGGGCGACGACGAGCGGAACCGGCGGGATCGCGCGGCGCCCGGCGTAGGCCACGCCCCAGGCGCTGGCCGTCGTAAAGATCAATATCAGCAACAGCTTGGGCGAGCGGAGGTCGCGCAGTGGGAAGTGCAGGGTGAAGAACCCGATCGACGCCGCGACGGCCGCCAGCGAGAGCGCCCAGATGGCCGGGATGCGCAGCAAAGCGGGGATCGCGAGGTTGAGGCAGGCGAACAAGGCGATGCCGAAGTAGATCGACGCGGCCAGCCGCCACCGCATCAGCACGCGATCAAAGATCACGTCGAGGGTCGCGAGCAGCGCCGACGCCGCCAGCACGATGACAAACCACCAGTTGCCCGCGCCCGTCGTCGCCGTCTTCCAATAAAAGGGCAGCAAGAAGAAGAGCATGCCCTGAAACAGGTTCTTGAGGACGTACGTCATCAACAAGAACCGCACCTTGTCGCGCTGCGTCTCGAGTCGCTGCTCGCGCCCGCTGCCGGCGACGCGGAAGACGAGCACGATGATGCCCCACATCGCCACGAGGAACAGCGTCACCCAGCGCACGTACACGAGGCCCTTCTGGGCGAACGTGACGACGAAGGCGCCGAGCATCAGGGCGTAGAGCGAATGCAGCCACCACAGCTTGCGATGGTGACGCCTGAGCCAGGCGCGCACCCATGCGCGCGAACCAGAGCCGGCGGGCGAACCGAGTTCGTCGGCCTGGACTTGGAACATGACCCCGGTCGACGGCCCGTCGGGTGCCGAAGCAGGCTCCTCGTCGCTCATGCGGGCAGCGCCCAATCGATGGGCGTCTCGCCGCGTTCGGTGAGCCACTCGTTGATCGTCGCGAAGTGCCCGCAGCCCAAAAAGCCGCGATGCGCTGAGAGCGGCGAGGGATGAACCGACTCGAGGATCAGGTGTCGTTTCTTGTCGATCATACGGGCCTTCTTGCGCGCGGCCGACCCCCACAGCACGAAGACCAACCCGTCTTTGTGGTCCGCGAGGGCCTCGATGGCCGCGTCGGTGAGCTGCTCCCAGCCCTTGCGGCGGTGGCTGTTTGCGGTGCGCGCGCGCACGCTGAGCACGGTGTTGAGCAGCAGGACGCCCTGCTCGGCCCAATGCGTCAGGTCGCCATGGGTCGGCTGAGGGATGCCGATCTCATCGTTGATCTCGAGCAGAATATTTTTGAGCGAAGGTGGAATGCGCACGCCGCGTTTGACTGAGAAGCACAAACCGTTCGCCTGGCCGGGGCCGTGGTACGGATCTTGGCCCAAGATGACGACGCGGGTCGCATCGAACGGGGTCGAACTGAACGCGGCGAACATCTCGCGGCCCGGCGGGAACACCTGATGCGCAGCGCGCTCCTCGGTCAGGAAGGCTTTGAGATCAGCCATATACGGCTTCTCGAACTCATCACCCAGGACGGCGAGCCACGAGGGTTCGAGTTGTGGGCTGGTTGACACGGGTGCTCCTTGAGATGGGTGCTCCTTGACATGCGGGCGCCTTGACACCTCATCTCTACCGCATCGAAAACCATGTGACGAGCCCAGGTGGCGCGCGCACGCGACGAGTCCAAGCTGCGAGTCTCGGCATCGACCAGCAGCGCACGGCTCCGCATCGGGGCCAGGGAGAGACCATGAAGACGATGGATGTAGACGTCGCCGTGATCGGCGCAGGCACGAGCGGTTTGGGTGCGCGCCGTGCGGCCGAGAGGCAGGGCGCGACGACGGTCATGATCGAGTCGGGCCCCTATGGCACGACCTGCGCGCGGGTCGGCTGCATGCCGTCCAAGCTGCTCATCGCGGCCGCCGACGCGGCCCATCATGTGCGCACCGCCGGCCAATTTGGGGTGCACGCAGAGTTGGTGAGCATCGACGGCCCCGCGGTGCTCGATCGGGTGCAGCGAGAGCGCGATCGATTCGTCGGTTTTGTCAAAGAGGCCGTCGAAAACATCGACGAGTCCAAGCGCCTGCGCGGGCGCGCGCGCTTCCTCGATCACACCACTATTCAGGTCGACGACCACACGATCGTCAACGCGAAAGCCGTCGTCATCGCGACCGGCTCGACGCCTTGGCTGCCGCCGCCGTTGCGGGGCGTAGGCGATCGCGTCATCACGAACGAGCACGTCTTCGAGCTCGCGGATCTGCCGAAGTCGGTGGCTGTGGTGGGCGTCGGCGTCATCGGCCTTGAGCTGGGGCAGGCGCTGCATCGCTTGGGTGTCGATGTGGAGTTGTTCGGGCATAATGAGCAAATCGGGCCGGTCGGCGATCCCGCGATCCTCGACGCGATCCGCAGCACCTTCGGCGCCGAGATGACCGTGCGATTGAGCAGCCCAGTGACCCACGCCGAGGCGGTCGAGGGCGGCGTAAAGCTCAGCTGGGATGGCGGCGAGCGGGTCTTCGAGTATGTGCTCGCGGCGACCGGTCGCCGGCCCAACCTCGATCTGGGCGCGCTGGACGTGCCGATGCAGACGGTGCAGCGCATCTCGGTGCCGGTCTACGACCAGCGCACCATGCAGATCGCCGATACGAACCTCTTCTTGGCCGGCGACATCACCGTGGATCGGGCGCTGCTGCACGAGGCGTCCGATGAGGGCCGCATCGCGGGCAGCAACGCCGCGCGATTCGCCCAGGGCGATGTTCCCCGCGCGCATGCACGCCGAACGGCGCTGGGCGTGGTCTTCACCCACCCGCAGATCGCGACGGTGGGTCAGACTTGGCGAGAGCTCGAGGGCAGCCCCTTCGCGACGGGCACGATCGACTACAGCGATCAGGGCCGCTCGCGGGTGATGGGCGTCAACCAAGGCCGCGTCAACATCTACGGATGTCCGCGTGGTCGCCTGCTGGGCGCCGAGATGTTCGGCCCGGCGGTGGAGCACACCGCGCACCTCTTGGCCTGGGCGATTCAGGCAGGGATGACCGTGGGCGACGCGCTGCGCATGCCCTTCTACCACCCCGTGATCGAGGAGGGCATTCGCACCGCGCTGCGCGATCTGGCGAGCAACCTCAAGCTGGCAGATCGCGCTGAAGTGCGATGTATCGACTGTGGGCCAGGCGCCTGATATGTCTGTGACGAGTCTGCTCGAACCCTTTTCATATCAGTAGGATATGGCGGGTTTTGGTGTCAGATACAGAACGTCTACATCGGAGCGTTGACAGGGTGAAGACAGGCGAGTAGCGTCCCGCGCAGTTCGCTCAATCCCACTGCTGCTCTGGTGAATCAATGCTCCCGATCGTGCTGACTCTCGGCCTGACCGTCGCTGCTGGTGTCCTTTTGACCGCAGGCGCGTGTCACCTGTTCCTGGGCGTCATGCCGAGTCACGATCTCAAGCCGGTGCAGGTCGAACTGCAGTCCCTCTAGCGTCTTTGAGAGTCGCGGTGCTCGCACCCAAGGTGCCGCGCTCCGGGACTCTCTCTGCAGTCCTTTCAAAGTCGCGGTGCTCGCACCCGAGGTGCTGCGCTGCTACCGGATCAAGCGGCTCATCTGCTTGAAGACCGGGCCCTCTGCCTTCTTCAACATGTCGAACAACGCCGTCTCGGTGCTGCTGATCACGCAGCCCGCCGCGCGCATCAAGTCGAGGCCGACTTGTCGGTTGGCTTGGGTTCGACTCGCGACGCCATCCGCCATCACATGCACCGCGAACCCCGCCTCGACCAGGTCGCGCGCTGTCTGGAAGACGCAAATATGTGTCTCCATGCCCAACAAAATGATCGAGCGGCGGCCGGTGGCCTGGATCGCGCCGCGGATCGCTGGATTTTGCCACGCGCTGAACTCGGTCTTGGCCAGCGCCGGCGCGGGTAGCGTGAGGCGCAAATCCGTCGGGCCGAGGCCCTTGGGGTACTGCTCGGTGACGATGGTGGGCAGGTCCATCGCCTCGGCGGCGGTCAGAAGACGGCCGGCGTTGGCGACCAGGGTGCCATAGCAATCCGCCGGCATCGCCTCGCCCAAACGGGCCTGAACATCGACGATGATGAGGGCGGTAGAATGGTCATGCAGCGTCATTTGGCCTCGTCTCTTCAGGTCGCCTGCACAGGGTACCGCAGAGGGGACTGCACCAGGCCCGCGGGGCGGATCCCCTTTCCAAGACGCACTAAATCTGTCACCATCGCCCCGTTTTGACCGACATCTGGTGATCCATGACCCGGTCTTTAGTGCGTCGACTGACGCATATCGCTTTGGCACTCGGCGTCGTCTGCACGTCAGCTGCCGCCAGTCCACCGTTGACCAGCCTGGCGTACTTCGACGCTGAAGACGTCCAACTCTGGAGCCAGCCGCTCTGGCTCGCGTCGGCCGACCGGGAGGCCGTGACGGCGCCCGAGCCGGTGGCCGACGACCTGACCCCCCAAGAGCACGTCGATCAGGGGCCGCCCGCCCCCGAGCCGGTGCTCAAGCCCTACGCGCCCGGCGACTCGGTGAGCATCGGCAAGGCCAACCGCGGCTATTTGGCCGACGGCGTCCAGCTCGACGCCAACGACCACATGCTGACCCGGCCCAAGCGCAACTGGGGCACCCAAGAGGCGGTCAACGCCATCCGCACGGCGGCCGCTGCGGTCAACGTGAAGTTCCCCGAAGACACCCAGAAGCTCGTCGTCGGTGATCTGTCCTTGCCCGGCGGCGGACGCTTCCCCCCGCACAAGTCGCACCAGTCCGGACGCGACGCCGACATCGGCTACTACGTCAAGACGACGACCCCCACGCGCCTCATGCGCGTCAACGCGAACACGATGGACCTGCCGCGCACTTGGACGTTCCTCGAGTCGCTGCTGGCCGATGGCAAGGTGAAGTTCCTCTTCATCGACTACCGGCTGCAGCGCGCGCTGTATAAGCACGCGCGCGACGTCGAGAGCGTGCCTGAGGCGCAGCTGGCGAAGTGGTTCTCGTATCCCAAGGCGCGCGTCGTGCGGGGCATCCCCATACGACACCTGCGGGGCCACGCCGATCACATGCACGTGCGGTTCTTCACGCCGCAGGCCGTGGCGAACTTCACGGGCTATGTCGACTATCATGGGGCGGACGTGCTCAAGCCCGTCCCGGTGCATTATCGAGTGCGTAAGGGCGACTCGCTGTATCGCATCTCTCGTAAGTTTCGTTTGAAGATCAAGCAGCTGCGCAAGATGAATCGCATGCGCCGCAAGAGGACCCGCCTGCGCCCCGGCCAAAAGATGGTCGTCGGATGGCGTCGCCCGACGCTCCCGGGCGTGACGAAGTCCAAGAAGGCCCTCGCCAACAAGCGCAGGTAGGGGAGAGCCGCGGGGAGAGCCGCGGGGAGAGCCGAGGGGAGAGCCGAGGGGAGAGCCGAGGGGAGAGCCGAGGGAAGAACCGAGGGAAGAACCGAGGGAAGAACCGAGGAAGAGCCCGCGCAGCCTCCCGCGCAGCCTCCCGCTCCAGACCTACCTCAGATCAGCCCGCCACCGCTCCACCGCCGCCCGCGCCCATTGCTGACGATGCCCGGCCGGATTGCGCCGCGCTTCATCCGCGATGAGCTGATCGATGGTGTCTTGGTCGCCATGGGCCATCTTGCGCAGCACTTTGAGCCAGTCACGCTCTTTGGGCGCGCGCTGGATCCCGCTGCCGTGGCCATAGCGCACATAGAGGATCGCGAGAGACACGAGGCTGCCTAGCAGGACAAGTCGCAGCATGCGTCAGTCGCCTCGGTGGAGTGGGTGGTGGGCCGGTGGCCACTTCGGCTGGGTGCGGTCTTGGCTTAGTGATGAGTATCGGCGTCGAAGTCGACCGCGGGCGCGGTCGCGCGCAGATGATCCTCGATGACCGCGCGATACTCGGCGAGCCGCTCGGCCGTGTCGGCC
>JBNMOZ010000060.1:0-16230 GCA_051276005.1 Bradymonadia bacterium
GTCCCGCAGGGAGAGCGTCCCGGAGCGCAGGCGAAGCCGAGCACCGCGACTTTGAAATCAAGCTACGGGACACCGTAGGCCTCCGTTTCGATGAGGGCGTGCAGCATCTGCTCGACGCTGTAGCCGGTGTCCTTGAGGCCCTGCCAGAGCAGGTTGAACTCGGTGGCCTCTTCGGGGCGCGGCGACTCGCCCATCATCAGCGTCCAATAGTCGCGGACGACCGCTTGGGCATACGCGTCGCTGTCGGCGGCGACCTCGGCCCATTCGCGCAGGTTGCGCACGGGCTGGCCGAAGATCACGCCGGCCTCGGGGGTGTCGAGCACGCGCTCGCCATCGACCTCTTCGAAGAAGCTCATGCGGCGCGCGTTGTAGCTGAAGGGCACGCGAAAATCGCCGCTGCCGCCCTGGATGCCTTCGTAGCGGGTGAAGGGATACGTCAGCGGATCGAGCGTGGAGTGACAGCGCGCGCATTCTGGGCGGGCGACGCCCTTGTTGTCGTAGTCCTTGGGCTCGCCTTCGACCGGCGACAGGCCCTCGAGGCGCGACAGGTCCAGGCCCAAGAAGGCCCGATACGCCTGAGCCGCCGTGGTGCGCGGCACCCCCGTGAACATCGTGTTGCGCATCAAGAACCAGCGATGCGTCAGCAGGCCCGCGCGCTTGGTATACTCGACCAGCTGCGCGCGCCCGAAGCCGCGCACGTCGATGTCGACGAAGGGCCCGCGATCCCAGGTGGCGTAGGTGGTGTTGGGCGCCGACTCGGTGCCGTCGATGCGCTGCACGAAGTACCGGCCGAGCAGCACGTCGCGCACGTCGCGGTCGCCGGTCTGCGTCCACACCCAGAACGCGTAGTCGTCTTCGTAGTCGGCCAGCGGGATGTCGCCCGCGTCGGGGCCCGACTTGATGCTCGCGGCCGGTCGAATCTTGGTGTTGGCCAGGTTCCAGAGCACGCCGTCTTTGCCGATCCACCACTCCGAAACGAGGCAGGCGTCCAAGGCAGCGTGCAACGCGGGGCTGGGGTCGGTCTCTTTCGCGAAGGCGTCGGCCTCGGCGCGGGTCGGCGAGCGGCCGCAGACGTCGAGGTGCAGCTTCTTGAAGACATAGGCCGCGTCGAAGGCGCAGACGTCGTAGCCGTTGGCCTTTGCGTCTTTGGGACACTCACGCTGCGTCGGGCTGCTGCGATCATCGGCGGGTGAGGTGCCGGCCATCAACTCATCGACGTTGGAGACGCCGTCGCCATCCGCGTCCATATCGGCGACCGCGGCCAGCGCCTCGGGCAGCGCGGCCAAGAAGTCAGCGTCGCTCAAAGGCCGCGGGGTGTCGGGCAGCAAAGCCTTGGAGAGCTGCTCGCCGTACTGATTTCGCGGGGGCGGCTGGACGTGGCACGTGGTGCATGCGGCCGGGCCATCGGCGCAGGCCGGCGCGGTGGGATACACCGCGCAAAAGGCGCTGGGCGCGATGGGCTTGGCCTGCGCTGCCATGGGAATGGCCAGCCAGGCGGTCGCCGCGACTGAACCCAAGCTGAGCAGCAAGCCAAGCTGTCGAAGATGCATGCTGGCTCCTCAGTGGGACTGCATGCGGGCAAGGGTACTGAAACAGCGTGGTCAGCGCGATGGGATAAATCGGACTTGGCGGGAAGTGATGTGACTACAGCAGCGCGAGATGCGATTGCTGAGCCTGCGCGGCCGCCTTCTTGGTGCCCGAGCCGTTACCCGACGCCTTGTACACCGTGCCGGTGCCCTCGCCGCGCGCGCCATCCACGCCGCTGACGACCACGCCGCCCTCGGTCAGGCTCGCGCCGACCGTGTAGTTGGCCGGCAAACCGCCATCGCCCTTTTGAACCCACTTGTTGAGTTGACCGCTGAACTCGGTGGTGACCTCGGTCTCCAACGGTGCCGGGCCCTCATAAGGCTCTTCGAAGATGATGTTCGCGGCCACCACGTTCGAGCCGCCGCGCAGCCCGACGCTGAGGGTGTAGCCGGCATCGTCGACCGTCATGATCACCTGGCCTTCGCCGTCGCTGAAGGGCGCCACGGTCAAGTTGACCTCGCCCTCGACGTACTCGGGCACCTGCATTTCGATCTCGGTCTGCTGGCCGAAGGGGTCGCCGTTGGCGTCGAGCAGGTCGATGAGGCACAGGTAGATGAAGCCACCCGCGGACTCGCCGGGATCGAACTCGAGCCCGCTGTGGGCGAAGGTGCGCACCGTGCTGACCGGCGTATCGTCGACGGTCTCCAGCACCACCTCGCCGGTCTCGGCGTCGGTGATGTTCACCGCGAGGCTGGCTGACTGTCCGCCGTTCTGGGTGATGGTGACCAGCTTGGCGTCGCCGCCGTTGGTCTGGCGCACGGTCACCTTCGACAGCTCGGCCGGCGCGTCTTCGCTGACGTTGACGACCTCACTGCGCGTGTCGATGACCGCGCCCTCGGCGTCGAAGAGCGTGGTCTCGACCGCCAGCGGGCCGGCGGCTTCGAGGTCGATCCGGGTCGTCGCAACCCGCCGCTGGCTGACATCGCCCAGGGCCAGCGCGCGGGGCTCGCCGCCAGCGTCGATCAGGCTGACCGCGTCCAACGCGCCGTCCCAGCCCTTGTTCTCGTTGAGGATCACCGCGACCAACGCGCCGGCGCGATTAACGCGGACGCGGGCCTTCCAGCCGTCCTCGCCCACGCCGTCGCCGCGGGGGCGGCCGTTGACGCCTTCAACCAGCTCAACGGGGATGATCGACGCGATCACGTCGTCGCCGGGCTGCCCGTCGTCGTTGAGGCGGCCGGCGACCACCTCGATGTTGATGATCTGCCCCGCGACGAGGGTGAGCTCTTCCGCGCTCAGGTCGAGCGTCGACTCGATCCGACCGCGCTTCGCGGCGCCGAGATCGAAGCTGCCCAGGGGCTCGCCGGTGCCCGCCGCGCTTAGGTCGACCGTGGCCGACGCGACCGCGTTGCTGTCATCGCCCGCGGTGAGGCCGACAATCTTGAAGCCCGAGCCGGTGCGCCTCTTCTTGATCCGGATGTTCTTGATCTTGCCGGTGAACTTGGTCTGCGCCTGGGCCTGGCCAACCAAAGAGACGCCGGTGAGCGGCGAGAGGGCTTCGCTGCCGACGTAGCCGCCGACGGACAGGGCGGCGGCGAGGGCGAGGTGCTTGAAGAGGCTGCTGGCGGTCATTTGGGCTCCGGTCACTGCTTGAGTTGGGCGACGCAATGGCTTTGGCGAACCTTGCCGCGCGGCTTTCCACGGCCGATGCTATTTGCTGTCTTTTTGACACAACTGATGCTGAGTTCTGCCGTACGCCGCCGGTTCAATTCAAGGAACATTGTAAACTCGCACGACAAGATCTCATTTTCGCTCGCCTTACCCATGCCGACATTCCCCTACACGGAGATTAAGCGCAGCGTAGATCCGTTCGCGTCGCCCTCGCGCTTGCCGCGAACGGTCCCGTGGCAAATTGATGCTATGCTGCGCGCCGCATGGTCGACCTCACCAGCCTCAACCCCGCCCAATACAAGGCCGTCGCGCAAACCGACGGGCCGCTGCTCGTGCTCGCGGGTGCGGGCTCGGGCAAAACACGGGTGATCACGTTCCGCATCGCGAAGCTGATCGAAGAGGGCATACGCGCTTCGCAGATCCTCGCGCTGTCGTTCACCAACAAGGCCGCCGGCGAGATGCGCGAGCGCGTCTCCCATATGATCGGGCCGGCCGCGCGGGACTGCACGCTGAGTACGTTTCATGCGTTGGGCGTGAAGTTTCTGCGCGAAGAGGCGGCGCATGTGGGCCTCACGCCGAACTTCACCATCTTGGACGAGGGCGATCAGCGCGACGCGGTGCGGCTTGGGCTCGTCAAGATGGGCTTTGATCCGTCACGCTACGAGCCCAAGAAGATCCACAGCCGTATCAGCGATTACAAAGGCCGCATCGAGGTGCCCGACCGGCGTATTGATGCGATCGCACATCACATCTATCCGCTGTATCAAGCGCGCCTGCGCGCCCTCAACGCGGTCGACTATGACGACCTGATCACCCTGCCCGTGCGCGCGCTGGAGTCGTCGAACCCCGACACCATCGGCCTGCGTGAGAAGTGGGCGCGACGCTTCCGCTACATCATGGTCGACGAGTACCAAGACACCAACGGCGCGCAGCTGCGGTTCGTGAAGGGATTGGTCAAGGGCCACGGCAATGTGTGCGTGGTGGGCGATGACGACCAGTCGATCTATGCGTTCCGCGGGGCGGTCGCGGGCAACATCCTGCACTTCGATCAGCACTTCCCCGGCGCCAAGATGATCCCGCTGACGCAGAACTATCGCTCAACGAACAACGTGCTGCGCGCTGCGAACGCGGTCATCGGCAACAACGCCGAGCGACTTGAGAAGACGCTGTGGAGCGAGAACGGCGACGGGCCGTTGCTGCGCTACAAACAGAGCGAGACCGAAGAGGAGGAAGCCCACTGGATCGCCACCGACCTGCTTGGCCTGCGGACCCGCGAGCGGCTCAACTGGAGCGATTGCGCGATCCTGTATCGGACCAACGCGCAGGCGCGCAGCCTGGAGCAGGCGATCCGCGGGGCCGACATTCCCTACCAGATCATCGGTGGCACCCGGTTCTTCGATCGCAAAGAGGTGCGCGACGTCGTGGCGTACCTGCGGGTCATCAGCAACCCCTTCGACGAGACGGCCTACCGGCGCATCATCAACTATCCCAGCCGGGGCATTGGCGACACGAGCATCCAGCGCCTGGCCGACTATGCGGCGGCCGAGAGCATCCCCTTCTGGCGGGTGGTGGAGTCCTGCGATCTGGTCGAGGGCCTGACCCCGAAGGTGCGCACGACGGCCAAGCAGTTCGCCGCGTCGATGGACGCGTTCCGCACCCGGTTCGCGCAGGCCCAGCCAGGCGAGACTGGTGGCGAGGACTACGCCGAGGTGTGCCGCGATTTGATTCGGCATTTCGGCTTCGCGGACGCTCTGGTGCGGGTGCACAAGGGCGATCCCCGGCAGGTGCGCAAGCGCATCGACAACGTCGAAGAGATGGCGTCGGCGCTGGCCAACTGGAAGGCCAAGAACCCCGAGAAGTCGATGGCCGACTACCTCTCGGGCCTCAGCCTGGACACCCGCAAGGACCAGTCGGCCAAGGCCGATCAAGATCAGATGAGCCTCATGACCCTGCACGGATCCAAGGGTCTCGAATTCAAGGCGGTCTATCTGGCGGGCTGGGAGGAGGGCTTCTTGCCCCATCAGCGGGTGCTCGACGGGCACGAGCCGGTCGACGAGGAGCGCCGCTTGGCGTACGTGGGCATCACGCGGGCCAAGAAGTTTCTGATGCTGACGGGCGCCAAGAAGCGTCTGAAGTTTGGCCGGGTACAGCGACGAAAGGTGTCGCGGTTTCTGCAGGAGATCCCCGAGGGACTGGTCGAGGGCGGCTACGCGGGCACGGGCCGCGAGCGATCAGAAGACGAGAAGAAGGCCCACGCAGCGACCGGCTTCGGGGCGATGTTTTCAATGCTCGGAGACGACTGAATCGACAACGCAGTTTGCGTGTCAGGGCACGAGTGATCACAATACCGACCGGCGCCGCGTGGCGCGCGCATAGCGGATAGCGGGGCATGGCGAAGCAGAACATCCTTCTCGTCGATGACAATCATCAGTCCTTGCGGCTGATGGAGGTCTCGCTGCGTAAAGCCGGCTTCGTGGTGCAGACCGCGCGCAATGGCACCGAAGCGCTCAATCGCATGGCGGGCAGCCGACCGGCCATGATCATCGCTGACACCGACATGCCCGGCATGGACGGCTTCGAATTGTGTGTCATCCTCAAGAGCGAGCCACGCACCGCCGACATCCCGTTCGTCTTCCTCACCGAGGAGGCCTCGGTCGACGCCAAGGTGCGCGGCCTTGAGCTGGGCGCCGACGACTACCTCACCCGGCCCATCTACACCCGCGAGTTGCTGGCGCGTGTGCGCATGCTGCTCGAGAAGCACAAGCGTCGCAGCCTGACCGGTCAGCATCGATTCTTCGGTGATCTGGCCGAGATGAGCATCACCGACCTGCTGCAGACCGTCGAGATCGGCAAGCGCTCCGGCAAAGCCACCGTGCGCAGCGGAGAGCGCGCCGGCGTCATCTGGTTCATCGACGGCGCGGTCGCCGACGCAGACGCAGGCGGCCTGTCGGGCGATGAGGCGGTCTACCGCCTGCTCAACTGGGAAGAGGGCGAGTTCGAGATGGACTTCCGGGCGCAGCCGCCCAGCCGTTCCATCAACATGCCGATCTCGACGTTGCTGCTCGAAGGCATGCGCCGCATCGACGCATGGAGCCGTCTCGAGGCGCAGCTGCCGCCGCTGTCGACGACCTTCGGGATCGACGCCGAAGAGCTGGCCGATCACCAAGACACGGTCAACGACCAAGCCAGCGCCGTGCTGGATCGCGTGGACGGCCGCCGCGACATCAACGCGGTGGTAGCCGCGACACCGCTGCCCGATCTCAAGGTGTTGCAGATCATCAATCGCCTGTACTTCGAGGGCGTGCTCACCGAGATGGACGGCTCGATCGCGCCCAGCGCCATCGCGCCGCCGCTCGAAGAGGAGCCGCCCCCGATCGTGTCGGTGCAGCGCAGCACGCCACGCGCTCGTCCGGCACCGCCGCCGACGCCGAGCGCCCCACGCGCGCCCGTCGGGCTGGTCGACAGCCTGATTCAGTCGGCGGTAGACCTGCCGCGGATCACCCCCGAGCAAATCGCCGAAGCCCGCCAGAAGGCTCGATCGCCCGCCGCGGTGCCGCCGGTCACCGCGCCTGATCCAGCGATGACGATGGCGGTGCCACCCCGCGCCGCGAAGGCCGCCGCTCCTCAGCTCGACCCCGTGCGCGATCGGTCGCGCGAGATGTCGCCCGAGCTCAGGTCTTTGGCCCCGCCGATCGCGGCGCCCGAGCCGATGCTCCGCTCGACGTCGGAGCGAGAGCCAGAGCATCGGGCGGTCTCAGACTCACAAGACGCGCCCCATGATGCCCACGACGACGCCGACATCTTGGCCGCCTGGACGCAGCAAAGGCCGTCGGTCGGCGACGCGCTCGACGACGATCTGTTTGGCACCACACCCGATGGACCCGTCTCGCGGTCGGCCGTCATCGCGCTGGGCTTGCTGCTGCTGGTCATCGTGGCGGTCATCGCCTTCGTGATGCGCGACAAGGTCGAGCCGTTCAACACCCCCAAAAAGGCGTTGAACACCGGCTGGCAAGCCACCCAGCTTCAGGCGCGCAAGGCGCCCGGCAGCGTGGGGGCCATCGAGGGCGATTGGACGCTGCCTGCCCGCAAGGGCGGGCCGCTAGACATCGCGCCCGCAACGCCCTCCGCTGCGATCGCGACCGCCGCGCCCGCGACCGCTGAGCCCGCCAATGCCGCACCTGGCAGGCCCGACGCGACGACGCCCGCTGCAACGCCGCGCACGGGCGCGCCTGTCGCGACGCAGCGCGCGATCGATCCGCTGCCCGAGCCCATCGCAGCCGATCCCGTACCGACGGCTGGCAGCTCTGCGGCGTTCGCGAACTTGATGAAAGACAGCCAGGCGCAGGCCGCAAAGGGTCGCTACGCCCTGGCCGCCAACGTGCTTGCGAAGGCGATCAAGCTGCAGCCCAAGAACGCCGACGCCCACCTGGCCCGCGCCGAGGCGCTGCTCGAGGCCGGCAAGGACGACGGCGCGCTGCGAGACGCCCAGACGGCCAGCCGACTGCGCCCGTCAGCGGCGAAGGCCCACCTGATCATCGGCACGATTTATCAAGTGAAGGGTCGCAAGGCCGAGGCCATCGACGCGTACGACAAGTTCCTGACGTTGGCGCCCAACGGCCGCGACTCCACCGAAGTTCGCAGCATTCTTCAGCGCCTGCGATGACCTTCGACGCCATCGAAGGGCAGGACCTCGCCATCACCGCCCTGCGTCGCGCGGTCCGCGACGGTCGCCTGCACCACGCATATCTATTCGCCGGCCCCGACGGGGTGGGCAAGGCCCTGTGCGGGCGCGCCCTGGCGATGACGCTGCTGTGTGATGCCCTGCGCGATGCCAGCGGCTGCGGGACCTGCCGCAGCTGTGAGCGCGTCGTCGCCAACGAGCACCCCGACTTTCATCGACTCGCCCGCGGCACCAAGCCCGACGGCCGCCCCGAGGCACAGATCAAGATCGCGCAAGTGCGCGAGCTGCAAAAGGCGTTGAGCTTCAAGTCGTACGAGGCCGGCCGGCGCGTGGTGATCATCGAAGAAGCCGAGCGCATGAACCCGTCTACGGCGAACGCGCTGCTCAAGACCCTCGAAGAGCCCGGCGAAGGCACCCACTTCATCGTGGTGAGCGCCCAGCAGCACCAGCTGCTGCCGACGATCATCTCCCGCTGCCAGAAGGTGCGCTTCGCGCCGCTGCCGCGGGCGATGGTGGCCCATCATCTGGCGCGCCTGCTCAGCATTGACGCCGCCGAGGCCGACTTGCTAGCGGGACTGGCCCAAGGGTCCATCGGCAAAGGTCGCGCCCTGCACGACAGCGCGGTCAACATCGCGGCGCTGGGCGACGGCAACCTGCTTGAGCAGCGGCGGGCGCTCATCGAGCGCGTCGACGATCCCAACGGGCTCAACGCGGTGCCGGCGCTGATGGACCTCGCTGACGGATTGGCCCGCGCCAAGACCGAGTTGCCGCACGTCTTTCACCTGATGCGCACGTGGTATCGCGACCTGCTGTGGACGCAGCGCGGCATGCCAGCAACGCAGCTGGTGCATCGCGATTTGACCGACCGGCTCAACGCGCGCGCCCCGACGCTGACGCAGGCGCAGATCTTGGTGCGCATCGAGCTGATCAACGAAACTGAGCACGCGATCATGGTGCGGTCCGGCAGCGCACGGCTGTTCATGGAGCGCTTGCTCTTGGGCTTGGTTGGCGCGCGAGAGGTGATGGCCGCATGAGCTCAGATACTCAGACCGACACTGCCCAGCACGACGACACCAGAGCCCACGTGGCGGTCTTCGAAGGGCTGGTCGCCGCGCTGCTCGATCCCGTCGATCGCGCCCGCAAGGCCATGCCCGTCCACAGCACATCTGGCGAGGGCGCACCGCGCAGCGACGCGTTCAACGCGCCGACGGGCAACGGCGGCGATCGACAGCGCGGCCGACGTGGCGGTGGCAGGTAGCGTCCGGATCATGGTAGTCACGGCGGCCCTGCGCAGACCTGATTTTATCGAGATCAGCGGTAGTCTGCGCCGGCCTCCAGGAGCGCACTATGTCCGACGCCAAGACCGACTCGTTCTACATCACGACGCCCATCTACTACGTCAACGGCGAGCCGCATATCGGCCACGCGTACACCAGCGTGGCCGTCGACACGATGGCGCGCTGGCACCGCATGCTCGGGCATGACACCTACTTCCTGACGGGCACCGACGAGCACGGCCAGAAGATTGAGAAGAGCGCCCGCGAGGCCGGCATCGCGCCGATCGAGCAGGCCGACCGCTTCTCAGCGCCGTTCCGCGCGCTGACCGACCTGCTTGACCTGTCCAACGACGACTTCATCCGCACCACCGAGCCGCGTCATCAGAGCGTCGTGCAGGACATCTGGCGACGCATGGTCGCGGCGGGCGACATCTATTCGGACACCTATTCGGGCTGGTACAGCGTCGGCGACGAGGCGTACTTCACCGAAGACGAGGTCGTTGACGGCAAGGCGCCCAGCGGCCACACGGTCGAGTGGATGGAGGAGCAGAGCTTCTTCTTCCGGCTCTCGAAGTACGGCCCGGCGCTGCTCAAGCATCTCGAAGACAAGCCGAGCTTCGTGCGCCCCAAGACGCGCTACAACGAGATCAAGCGGTTCATCGAGTCGGGCCTCAACGACATCTCAGTCAGCCGCAGCGCCTTCAACTGGGGCATCCCGGTGCCGCAGACTGACACCGAGGACGTCGACGGCCACGTCATCTACGTGTGGGTCGACGCGCTCTCCAATTACATCAGCGCGTTGGGCGGCCCCGACGGCGACAACTTCGGCAAATTTTGGCCGTCGGCGGTCCACGTCATCGGCAAAGACATCCTGCGCTTCCACGCGGTGTATTGGCCCTGCTTCTTGATGAGCGCGGGCCTGCCGCTGCCCAAGCAGATCTACGCCCACGGCTGGTGGACCCACGACAGCGTCAAGATGAGCAAGACGCTGGGCAACGTCGTCGACCCGGTCGAGATGGTCGCCAAGTACGGGCCCGATCCGTTCCGCTACTTCCTGCTGCGCGAGATCACCTTCGGCACCGACGGCGACTTCAGCGAGCGGGCATTGCAGTCGCGCTACCACGGCGATTTAGCGAATAATTACGGAAACCTGGCGAACCGCACGCTGGGCATGCTCGGCCGCTATCACCAGGGCAAGGTGCCCGCACGCGGTGAAGGCGCCGCCATCGATGACGCCCTGCGCGCCACGGTCACCGCCGCCCGCGCAGAGTTGATCAGCGCGATGGATCGCTTCGCCTTGCAGAAGGCCCTCGCCGCCATCTGGACGGTCGCCGACGCGGGCAACAAGTACATCGCCGATACGACGCCGTGGGCGCTCGCCAAGCAAGGCGACCAGGCGCGGCTCGACGAGGTGCTCTACACGCTCTGCGAGACGCTGCGCGTTCTCGGCGTGTGGACGCAGCCGTTCCTGCCGAACAAGGCGCCGGCGCTGCTCGGTCAGCTCAACGTGCCGGCCGATGCGCGGAGCTTCGAGAGCACCGCCGAGTGGGGCGGATTCGCGACGGGCACCCAGACCAACCCGCCCGAGGCGCTGTTCCCGCGGCTGGATCTGAAAAAGAAGGCCGAGGCGGCGCCCAAGGCGCCCAAGCCGAAGAAGAACAAGCAGTCCAAGCAGAATACACCCCAGGAGGGGCCCGTGACCGAGACCACCAAGACCGAATCCGCCACCGAGACGACCGCGCCCGCGGTCAAGGCGCCCGCCAAGACGCCAAGCTACATCCAGTTTGAGGACTTCACCAAGGTGGACCTGCGCTCGGCCAAGATCGTCGCCGCCGAGCCGCACCCCAACGCCGATCGGCTGCTCAAGCTGACCGTCGACGCGGGCGAAGAGAACCACCGCACGATCTGCGCCGGCATCGCGGCGGCCTACGCCCCCGAAGATCTGGTCGGCAAGACGGTGATTCTGGTGGCCAACCTCAAGCCGCGCAAGCTGCGGGGCGTGTTGAGCGAAGGCATGTTGTTGGCCGGCGGCGAGGGCGAGAACGTGCACCTCACGACGCTGCCCGGCGACCTGCCCCCCGGTACCCAGATCACCTGATCCGCGTTCAAGGCCCGACCCGCCCGACGCCCATCGGCGCGCTCTGGGTCGGCTGCCCGCCAGCCGCCTCGCCGGCATGTCTCTGGCACCCAAGTCTCCCGCCCCGTCGCGATACCAGAAGACAGACTGCACCTCGCCCCAGGCCAATCGGCACCAAGAGCGCCTTGCCGATCATTTAGGACACCCGCGTGACCCGCCGACGGCGTGCGTTTTCCCGGTCGAACCTGAGTGGTCCCGGCGCACCGCGCAGGATGCGCATAGATGGCTGAAATGATACGTCTTAAGGGGATCCTCGCGCGACAGACTCGAACGATAAGCCCGCGCCATATCAGGGCTCGACAATCATTCGCCCACCGCTCGTCTCGATCCTCGCCTCATCTGTCTTGCCCCGACGAGCATTCAGCCATACGCTCGCGGGCATGTCCGAAGGGGATCAGGCAGACGACCAGAGCGGGAAGCACCGCGATCCAACGCAACTGATTTGCCCGAAGTGCCACCATGAGCTGAGCGAGACATCGCCCTACTGCCCCAACGAGCATGCGATCTCGGGCGGGGTGCACGCGGTCACTATCGGCGCCATCACCAAGACGCCCCGCGCGCGGCGCCACCTGCTTGGCGTGACCATCAGCGATGCCTATGTCATCAATGGGTATTTGGGCAGCGGTGGCTTCGGTGCGGTCTATCGGGCCGAGCAGAAGGCCCTGGCCCGCGACGTGGCCGTCAAGCTGCTCATGGTCGATCGCGAGGTCGATCCGGCGATCGTCGATCGCTTCAAGCGCGAAGCCCGCACGGCCGCCGCGCTGCTCGATCCCAATATCGTCACGCTCTTCGACTATGGCGAGGCCGAGCTCGGCGGCGACGGCGAAGACGAAGATCGCATGCTGTACTTCGTCATGGAGTTGGTCCACGGACCGACGCTGCGGCAGTACCTCAAGGCCCGCAAGGGGCGCGGCGCCGGGCTCAAAGCGAGCATGGCCTTCAGCCTCAACATCTTGCGCGGGCTGTCGGCCGCGCATCAGCTGGGCGTCGTGCACCGCGATCTCAAGCCCGGCAACGTCCTGATCGACGAGAGCAAGGGGCGCCGCCACTTCGCGCGGCTGTTCGACTTTGGCATCGCGTCGCTGACCGGTTCGGGCGGACACACGACGGCGATGGATGCGGGTGGCGTCGTCGGCACGCCCAAGTACATGGCGCCCGAGCAGTGGCGCGCGCAGCAGACCGCGCCGTGCACCGACATCTATGCCTTCGGCGCGATCCTCGCCGAGATGCTGTCGGGCCAGCCACCGGTGCCCAAGGCCGAGCTGGTCGAAATGGCCACAGCGCATTGTCGCAACCCGCGGCCGCATGTCGTGGTCACCGCGCGCGGTGAATCGGTCTCGCGGGCGCTGACCAACTTCGTAAAGAAGTGCATGGCCGTCGATCCGCGCCAGCGCTACGGCAGCGCGCGCGAGGCGCTCAACGTGCTCGAGGCCATCCTCGAAGCCGGCGAGCGCGCGCCCATCCCGACGGTGACCAACTTCCCGACGCCCGGCTTGGGCGACTTCGGCGACTTCGGCGATCACTCCATCTCGGCGAGCCTGTCACTGAGCCAGGAGCCCGGCATACCGCCGCCCCCTGACGCGGACACGAGCGGACAGATCACCTACGTCCAGCGCCCGACCCCTATCAATGGTGGTCCACCGCCGTCTGGCCCGAAGTCACGCGCGCGCGGTCGCGTTTCCGCGCCGCCTCCACCCCCCGCCGACCAGCTGGCGTTCCCCGACGAGCCGCCGCCGGTCGTGGTGATTGAGTCGCCCCAACCGGCGCAGTCCGCGCGCCGCTGGGGCCTTGGCATTCTCATTGTGTTGCTGCTGGTGGTTATTGGCGGCCTGATCATCGCCATGAGCGGTCCGGATCCATTCGATCCAATGGTCAACCGCGGCAGGACGCTCGCGTCGACTGCGCCACCAACTGCGCCGCCAACTGCGCCACCAACTGCGCCACCAACCTTGGCGCCCGATGCTGCGCCAGCGCCCAAGGATGCGGGTCGAGCCGACGCGACCTCGCCCGACGCCGGCCCGCCCGATGCTGCGCCGGTTGCTGCCGCCACCGAGCCGCCCAAGCCCAGGATCGACCGCGCCGACAAGGTGCGCCGTCGGGTCGTCAAGGCACCGCCCTCGCTGCCCCCGCCGGCCGCCCTCACGGCGCCCCCGACGGCCGCTGTCGTCGCGCGTCGACAGGTCGGCGGATACGACGTCACGCCGAAGGTCAATCCAACCGCGAGCGATCGCGCCCGTGCGCAGCGCGACTACAATCGTGGCGTCGACGCCCAGACCCGCGGCGCGCCCAAGTCGGCGCTGAGGTTCCTTGTCAAGTCGCTCAAGAGCGGCTTGGACGCCGGCCCGGCTCGAGATGCCCAACGCCGCATCCAGAAGATCGTTGACCGCGCCACGCTCGAAGGGCAAAAGTTCTGATGTTTCGAACACTTGCGAGTGCAGCCGTTCTTTGTGCCACGCTCACGGCCCAGGCCCAGGATGCGCCGGTCGATGCGAAGGTGCTGCCGCTCGACGACGCGGAGTGCGAGCCGAAGGATCCGACCACCGCCGAGGTCAACGTGCGCGAGGCGGTTCGACTCGCCAAGCAGAAGCGGTTCGCCGACGCGTTGCCCCTGTTTCGTATGGCGGTGCGGCTCGACGGCTGCGCGCCTGAGCATTACCTGCTGCTCGCCCGCGGGCTGGCACGGCTCGACAAGTGGGACGAGTCGCGTGAGAACTACGAACAGGTCGTGCGCCGGTTCCCGCAGTCACCCGAGGCCGCCCTCGCCAAGCGCGAGCTCAGCGAGCTCGAGGTGGCCCGGCTCGAAGCGGGTACGCCTCAGGCTGACGTTGCCGGGACCAAGGCGGTCGCACCCGCCGCCACGAGCACGACCGACTGGGTCGGCTATGGGTTGATGGGCGCCGGCGCGGTGTCGCTGGTGCTGGGCGCGGTGTACGCCCTCGACGCACAGAGCGCCGACGACGACCTGCAGGTCGCCGCCATTCAGCCCGACCGCGCGCGCTATGACGCCCTGGTCGATCAGCGCGACAGCGGCGGCAGCCTCGCCTGGACTTTTTATGGGCTCGGCTCGGCCTTGATCGTGGGCGGCGCCATCGTGGCGTTCGTGCTCGACGACGCGCCGCCGACCAAGAAGAGCGCCACCGGCTTGGCTGCCTACGGCACCGGACGAGACTTCGGCCTGACTTGGGCCGGCTCTTTCTGACAACATCAAGTTCGAAGTCGCGGTGCTCGGGCGCGGCCCTGGTCTCGAAGACCATCGGGCATTTGTTTCGCCGCACTGCGTGAGACCGACGAGGGGGATTCATGTCGTCGACGACCGGGGGGGCGTCGCACGCCGTCTGGACGCTGCTGATCTGTGGCTTGTGCTGCCTGACGGGCTGCCCACCAACAGGTGAGCCGCCGCCATTCGCGCCTGCGGGTGAGGGCGGCGCCGGCGGGACAGCGGGCGGTTGCGAAGATCGCGACGGTGATGGCTATGTCTCGAGCGAAGGCTGCGCGTTGCCATCTGGCGATTGCGCGCCGGACGACGCCTCTCGCAACCCGGCTGCGGCCGAGGTCTGCAACCTTATCGACGACAACTGCAACCGCGACACCGACGAGGGCAACCCCGGCGGCGGCGCGAACTGCGATACGGGCCTCGACGGCATCTGCGCAGCCGGCGCCACGACCTGTATGCAGGGCGAGTTGGCCTGCGTACAGATCGAAGATCGCGCACCCCGCGAGACCTGCAACGGCGAAGATGACGACTGCGATGGCAGCGTCGACGAAGACAACCCCGGTGGCGGCGCGCGCTGCGAGAGCGGCCTGGATGGGCTCTGCGGACCGGGCGTTGAGACCTGCTTTAGCGGTGAGCTCAGCTGCATCCCGGACGCGGGCGCGGCGGCCGAGCAATGCAACGGCGAAGACGACGACTGCGACGGGACAGCCGACGAAGACAACCCCGGCGGCGGCAGCGACTGCGCCACCGAGCTGCTCGGCGAATGCGCGACCGGCGCCGAGGCCTGCGAGAACGGCGACCTGATCTGCCAGGGCACCTTCGAGCGACGCGACGAGCAATGCGATCAGCGCGATGACGACTGCGATGGCAGCACCGATGAGGGCTTCGCCGACCTGGGCGAGCCCTGCACGACGGGCGCGGGCCTCTGCGAGCGCGTCGGCGTGCGGGTGTGCGCGGCCGATGGCAGCGGCACCACCTGCGGGGCCGACGCCGGCGACGCGCTCGAAGAGCTGTGCAACGGCGAAGACGACGACTGTGACGGCCTGATCGACGAGACGTTTGCCGACCTCGCTGAGCCATGCACGGTGGGCGCGGGCGCCTGCGAAGCCGCCGGCTTGCGCATCTGCGACGCGGGCGGCATGCGCACCCTCTGCGACGCCGAGGTCGGCGCGCCGACCGATGAGACCTGCAACGGCGTCGACGACGACTGTGATGGCGACGTCGACGACGGGTTCGAGCTGGGCGCGGACTGCCGCGGCGACGACCAATGTCAATCACCGGGCACGACCATTTGTGCTGAGAACGAGGCGGGCATCACCTGTGATGTGGCGGCGGTCGTACAGCCCGCCCCTGAGACCTGCGATGGCACCGATGACGACTGTGACGGCGCGGTGGACGAGGCTTTCCCGACGCTCGCCGCCCCGTGTCAGAGCGGCCTCGGCATCTGCGAGCGAGCGGGCATATTCATCTGCGCCCAAGACGGCGCCGCGGTCACATGCGACGCGGAAGCCGGCGCGCCTCTGCCCGCCGAGCTGTGCAACGCCATCGACGACGACTGCGACGGCCGCGTCGACAATGGGGCGCCCTGCCCCGGCGATCTGGGCATGCGGGTCACCACCCTGCGCATCGCCGAGTTTGGCGCCGATGATTGCGGCCGCGACTTCACCGGCGACGGCGCGTCCGACAACGCGCTTGGCTCGGTCGCTGGCCAGTTCAACCCCTT
>JBNMOZ010000061.1:0-16207 GCA_051276005.1 Bradymonadia bacterium
CGTGACCGAGGCCGACATCGTCAACGCCACCCAGTTGCGCAAGACGGCGCTCTCACTCACGGCCCCGCGCGGCGCCGACGACTCCACCCAGACGCTCGGCGACGTGATCGCGGACGTCGACGTCGACGTCGAAGCCGAGGTCGTGCACAACGAGCTGATGGCCACGATGGACGCGCACATGTCGGCCTTCGCTGAGACCCTCGTCACCGAACGCGAGCAGGCGATCTGGAGCGAGCGGCTCATCGCTGAGGATCCCATCGCGCTGGCCGCCCTCGGCGAGCGCTTCGGCGTCTCCCGCGAGCGCATCCGCCAGGTCGAAGCGCGCATGAAGAAGAAGCTCAAGGCGTTCTTGACCGAGCGGCTGGGCGATGAGCTGGTGCTCGACTTCACCCGCTGATCGGCGCGCCGCACGCACCCTGACTGCAGACCTGATCACAAACCTGACTGCAGACCTGATCCCAAACCTGACTGCAGACTTGACCCCAAACCTGATTCTAAAGACCACCCGCCCGAGGAGACCGAATGTCGATCCAACAGGACTTCACCGACAAGCTCAAAGCCGCGATGCGCGCCAAAGACAAGCAGGGGCTCCTGCTGATCCGCATGATCAAGTCGCGGGTCACAGAGACCACCACCGCCGCCGGTTTTGAGGGCGAGGTCGACGACGCGCTCTGGCTCAAGGTCATTCGCAGCTACGCCAAGCAGCAGCAGAAGGCCATCGCGCTGTACGAGAAGGCTGGCGCAGACGGCCAGTCGGCCATCGACGACATCAACTGGGAGCTCAACTGGCTCGAGCCTTACATGCCCAAGTCGGTCGACGCCGCCACCGTGCGCATCTGGGTCGACGAGGTGATCGCGGGGTTGGGTGGCAAAGACAGCGCCAACTTCGGCGCGGTCATGGGCGCGGTCATGAAGGCCCATAAGGGCGAAGCGACGCCGACGCTCGTGCGCGAGGTGGTCCAGGCCGCGCTGCAGGGCTAGGAGACTGTGGCGGCGCCGCGGCTCATGCGCGCGTCAAGGCGTCCACACCGAGTCGAGCACCGTCTCGGCCAGCGAGGGGCACCGCGCCCCCGTCAGCGTCTTGCGCAATGACGCCACGTTGAGCCGCGCGGCGGTCTCGCGGCGCAGCGTCAGCCGCACCGTGGGCTGCGCCCGCCGATCCTGCACATACTTGCCATTGCGATCGGGCGTCACCGTGGTGTCGAGCACATAGAAGACCAGCACCAACTCCTGCAACTCGGGCTGCGCCTTGAACAGCGCCTGTGCCCCGGTCGACTTGTCGAGCCGCCCCGTCAACAGCCAGCGCGCGCCATCGCACACCGCGGTGTCACGCGCCGCCTGGGTCGGCGTCTCGCGCAAGAACCAGATCTCACCGCGCGCCTGCTCGGCCGTCGCCCTCTCGTTGGCCTCTCGCCGGTCAGCCAAGGTCAGAAAGATGCCCAGGTGCTGCCCGACGGCGCTCTCGAAGGGCGTCTGCGCGGCAGCCGTGAGCGGCGCCGCCATCAGCCCGGTCACGAACAGGGCGATCATCGCTGCCATCCGCGGTAGCATGCCGGTATGCGCCTTCATTTTACCCTCGCAGTCCTTGTCATGATCGGCCTGAGCGCCGCTGCGATGGCTGCCGACTCCGCTGAGTCCATCGATCGCGTTCGCCTGCGGCAGGGGCTGTGGTTCGGCCCATCCATCGTCCGCGGTACGCTCGACTTCAAAGCACCGAGCGCGCAAATCGGCACCCGCCTCGACGCCGTGCCGGCCATCGGCTTTGGCGGCGACTTCTGGCCGCGCGAAGATCTGGGATTGTACGCCGCTGCGCGCATCGGGCTGGGTGTCGATCTGGGCGTGCCCGACATCGTCGGCACCATCGCCTACAACCTGCACCAGGTCGAAGCGGGCATGCGCTATCGCTGGTTCGCCAACGCCCGCCCGTCGTCGGTCTGCCTGACGCTCGGCCTGGGTCTGCGCGGCACGATTCAGACGGCGCAGGTGCAACGCCCCTCGTTCCTCGTCGACCGCACCGCCATCGGCCCCGAGGCGCGGGTGGGGTTCGCCTTGCCCGCCGGCAAGCGCCTGTGGATCCGCATCGAGGGCCGCGCGGGCATGCCCTTCTTTGTGCGTGAAGGGCCCACCGATTCGGGCGATCCCGAGTCGTTCATCGCCTATGGCGGTCACGCTGATTTGGTCGTCAACCTCACCCGCACCTGGTCGCTGCAAGTGGGTGCCGACTACCTGCAAGTCAACCTCGCGTACGCCGGCGAAGGCACGCGAACCGGCGGGGTCATCGACGCAGCGACCGCCGACACGCTGCTGACCTTCGACCTCGGCGGGCGCTACCGCTTCTAAGCGCCGGGCGCGCAGAGAGCCTGCGAGCGGTGCGCGCCTGACCTGCGAGACCAAACCAATCATCGCCCGCAGCCCTCAGGCGTGGGATCACAGTCAACGTCCTGCGGCCTCGCGTCGCCCTCGCCCGTCCACGCGATCCACGCGATGAGCTTCTGGTGGGTGCAGTTGTCGACCGAGATGCAATCGGGCGGGAAGTGCGTCGTCTGGGTGTTCTGCGTTAGCACGCTCTGGATCAGCCGGCTCTGGGCTGGGTCCTCAAAGTCGAGCTGCGCCTTGACGCTCAGATAGCTCTCCTCGAGATCGGCGGCGCCCATGCCCACCGTAATCGTCAGGCCGCCCTGCCCGATGTCGTGGCAGAAGCCCTCGCTGCTGCAGCCAATCTGCAAGAGCTGTTGATGAATCTCGGTGTTGTAGTCTTCAGGTGAGGGCGTAATCGCGAGCGAGACGCGCTCGACTTCACCGCAGCCAGCCACAGCCAGGGCCAAGGCCAAAGTCGGGGCCAAGGCCAAAGCCAAAGCCGGGGCCAAGGCCAAAGCCAAAGCCAAAGCCGGGGCCAAAGCCGGGGCCAAGGCCATCTGGCGCAGGCTGCGCGCCCGCTTCATTGAGCGGCCTCGATCGTGGGCGCCTGCATGCGTAAGGCGACCAGAAACAACTCGACGCTCTCGCTGCGCGTGCCCTTGGGCTTGATGCGTTTGACAAGGTCGAAGGCCTCGTTAAGGTCGCCCACCAACCCGTTGACCTCTTCGCCTTCGAAGACCTTGCAGACAAAATGACCGCCGGGCTTGAGCACAGACTGCGCCACCGTCAGCGCCCGACGGCACAGCTCGATGGATCGCATGTGATCGGTGAACCCATTGCCCGACGTGTCGGGCGCCATGTCGCTCATCACCACGTCGAATGGCGACCCATCGCCCTGTAGGTCGGCGGCTGGGGTCTCGAACGCGTCGCCCCGGATGAGCTTTACGTTGGCGCCAATGGGCTCCACTGACTTGAGATCGATGGCCACGACCTGACCGCGGCGCCCGACCTTCTTGGCCGCATATTGGCTCCAACTGCCCGGTGAGGAGCCCAGGTCGAGCACCCGTTGCCCGCCCTGGAACAACCGGGCGCGCCGGTCGATCTCCTCGAGCTTGAAGACGCTACGCGCCCGATATCCGGCCTTCTTGGCGGCCCGCGTGAAATGGTCTTGTCGGCGTTCACTCATGACCCCACCATCGCCGAGGGGTGGCGGGGATTCAAGGCCAGCCAGCCGAGCGATGCGCGCAGCCATCGCGGCCCGATCGGGTCGAACCACCGGCCCGTCGAGCGTAAGCAGCCGATCACCGGGCCGAATCTCGGGCGGCAATCGCGCCAGCGCCACGTCCATCTGGTGACCGGTGTCGTCGATCAAGACCGCCCAGGACGCTTCGACCCGATCGAGCGTCCAGACCCACAGCACGATTGCCGCCAGCATCTCAGTGTTCGAGCAGGTCAAAGGGCGCCTGACCGGCAAACAACAGCACCTTGTCCAGACGCATGCCCAGCAACGACGCCGCATCTGCCAATCGCCGCGCGGCCGCGCGCTCGGCCTTCTTGACGCGGCCTTTGGGCCGACCGGCCACGACCCACCAGCGGGCATCGGGCTGCTCGGCCAACAGGCGAGCCAGCACGGCACCCGAGCGGGTCTTCGCGGTCAGCTCTTCGCCCAGCCCCAGCGTCACCGGCGACTCATCGAGTGCCGCGTCAGGTCGGTAGCCGAGGATGATTCTCTCGTTGGGCGGCATTTGGCCGCGCAGACGTTCGTACTGCGCCGCCAGCGGATCGGGGATGTCGAGCACCGCCGGAAGCAAGGCGACCCGGCGGGCGATCTCGAGCGCGGCGTGCACCCGCGTCGCCTTGACCGGCCCAATGCCATGCAGCGCCATCAAGTCTTTGACCGAGGCCTGACCGAGCCCGCCCAAGCCGCCAATCTGCTCAAGGATCCGATGCGCCAACGTGAGCACGTCGTCTTGCTGACCGCGCCCACTGCCTAAGACGAGCGCCAGCAACTCGGGCGGCTCAAGCGCGGACGCACCCAGCTTCAAGAGCCGCTCACGTGGGCGATCGGCAGGATCGAGTTCGAAGAGAGAGACAACAGACATGGACACCTCCGGTTGCGCTTGCCAGAGGACGCACTTCAGAGAATGTGCCAGCCGTAACTGCCCGAACTTAAGGGCATCAACTGAGGCGGCGGTGTCCAACGCGTTCAGCGTTGTCCAGAAGGTGAACGCCGCCGATATGGGCTGAAGACGAGCGGGCGCGAGGCAAGATGAGCGGGCGCGAGGCTGGGAGAGCGGCGCGGCTGGGAGAGCGGCGCGGCTGGGAGAGCGGCGCGGCTGGGAGAGCGGCGCCGCTGGATGGCGCGCACCCTGGGGATCCAAGAGATCCAGACGCCTATTCGAGCGGGTTGACGCTGAAGATGCCTGCGCCGCCAATGACGCCGCCCGTATTCGGGTTGATGCCGCCGACGCGCTCGAAGGTCGAGTACGCGAAGTTGCAGTTCAGGTTGCCGCTGGCGCGGGCAGTAAACCGCGAATCGTCGCGAATGCCGGTGCTCAGGTAGCGATACCAGAAGTAGTGCGGGTCATCGATGCTGAAGTTGAGCGCCTGCCAATGCGGGGCATTCCAGGCATTGGGGTTGGGCGCATCAGGGTGACCGGCCGGCGCACACTTGTCTTTGCCATTGGCACAGCAAGGGTTGACGCCGGGCGCGGGTCCGAGCTGCTGGTTGGCGCCTGGAAACTGATGCGGGATCGGCACGCCGCCGCGGCCCACATGATCCTGCTCATAGTAAGCCACGCTGCTGTCGAACATCTTGCGCAGGTTCATGACAGCTTCGGTCGTCTTCGCGCGGCGGATGTACTTCATAAAAGCCGGGATAGCGATAGACGCCAGGATGCCGATGATGGCCACGACGATCATCATCTCGATGAGAGTGAAACCCTTACCTGACCGCAGTGTTCGCGTCTTCGATCTCTTCAACATCTTCCAATCCCTTTCATGATGCTCTACGCGGCACACGCAGGCGCCCAGCGACGACACCCTCGCCAGCGACCTGACACTATCAACTCGGTGAAGATGCGACAATTACAATGCACTTAAAATTTGACAAGGGCGGATTTTTGCACCTTTGCGCACCCTTTGGGCGCCGATGTCCGAAACAAAAAAGGCCGGCGCGAGGCCAGCCTTTTCTGAATCAGCGGCCCGAAGGCCGACCGACTACCACCAGAAGGTCATGCCAATGCCGGAGCTGATGTCGAAGATGGCGAAGCCCAACGACTCAGGACCGCCAACCGATGCAGGGCCGCCGATGTTGCCGGTCTCGCCGGTGTCAGCCGCCTTGGGCGGGAACGAAATCTGGATGCCGGACTCGACATGCAAGGAGATGTTCTTGTTCGGGAACCAGTACACGCGGGTCGGGATCGAGATGCCGAACTCGGTGACGCCGTCCTGCGAGTCCGCACCCTCGGGGGTCGCGTTGACGTTGTTGTTGATCTCGATGCGACCACCAACGGTCCACGCAGCCGACTGGGCGCGGAGGGCCTGGAAGTGCGCGCCCAGACCGATCGAAAGGTCACGGCCGCCCGCGTCAAAGTCCTTCGGGGTCGCCATCGTCGTGCCGAGGATGCCCTCGAGGATCAGGTTGCCAACGCCCATCTGGAAGTTGAACCCGTTCACGCCACTGATCGTATTCGTGTAGCCGATGCCCTTCTTACCGTCGAGGTCGACGGCCTGCGCGCTGGAGGCACACAGAGCGATTGCGGCAACTGCCAAGAGGCATGTGTTCAGACGCTTCATTAGAACTCCTTGGAGGATGTCAGTACAACCGAGCATCACGACAAAAACAGACGGTTTCGCCGTGTTGGGCGGATACTACACCCGCAGACGCGCATGTAAACCATTTTTTGGCCGCATCTACGGGCGCACCGCGGGAGCGCAAGGATGTCGGTCATGACTGCGTAATACTCTTCGCACCAAGCGTTGACACTCGGCACCGCGCTCGGCTAGGTAGGCGGCATGCGCGTGTTTGGCGACTATCAAGGGGTCCAGGGCCTGTCTGACGGCAGCGTCGTGACCATCGGTAACTTCGATGGTGTCCATCGCGGGCATCAAGCATTGGTGCGCCGCGTGCTCGACTACGCAGTTGAGTCGGGCTGCGCGCCCGCCATCTTGACCTTCGATCCACACCCCGTCCGGGTGCTTGCACCCGACCTTGCACCGCCCCTCATCTGCGAAGCGGCCGACAAAGCGCACCTGCTCGATCGGCTGGGGGTGCACACGATGCTCAGCCAGCGCTTCGATCGCAGCTTCGCCGCCCAGAGCCCCGATGCCTTCGTACGCGCCGTCCTCGTGGACGCGCTCCAGGCGCGGCACGTGATCGTGGGCTACGACTTCACCTTCGGCGCCCGTCGAGCGGGCACGACCGCGCACCTCAGAGCGCTGGGCGCCCAGCTTGGCTTCAGCGTCGAGATCGTCGAAGCGCAGTCGGTGGGCGATGGCCTGGTGGCGTCGAGCTCCAAGGTGCGCGAGTTCGTGATGCAGGGCCGCATGGACGGCGCCTCGCTGGTGTTGGGCCGCGACTACCACGTCAACGGCGGGGTCGTGCGCGGCGCTCAGCGCGGTCGCAAGCTGGGCTTCCCCACCGCGAACCTGGCCGTGTCCAACGAGCTGCTCCCCCAGCGCGGTGTCTATGCGGGCTGGCTCGATTGGGGCGAAGGCCCGACCCCCGCGGTCATCAACCTCGGCTTCAACCCGACCTTCTCCGACGGCGAGCAAACGACGGTCGAGGCCCATGTAATTGGCGGTCGCGATTTGGCGCTCTACGACCTGTCGTGCCGGCTCTTCTTCTCGACGCGTCTGCGCGCAGAGAAGAAGTTCGACGGCGTAGACGCCTTGGTCGCCCAGATTCGCCGCGACACCGACGCCGCCGCTGCCTTGCTGACCGATCGCGCCCCGCCCGTATGGTGAGCGCGTCGGCCCACGCTCGCCTGGGCCTCATTGGGCACCCGGTCGCGCGGTCACTCTCGCCCGTGTTGCACGCCGCGGCCGCCCGATCCGTCGGCATCGACGCGACATACGACCTGTTCGACGTCGCCCCCGACGCGCTGCCTGACTGGCTCGCGCAGCTGCCCGAAGGCCTGGCCGGCTTCAACGTGACCGCCCCCCATAAACAGGCTGTTGGCGAATGGGTCGTTGAAATGGGCCCCGCCGCCCAGCGCCTGGGCGTGGTCAACACGGTCTGCTGTGGGGCCCGACCCAGCGGCTGGAACACCGACCTGTTTGGCTTCGCCTGCGCCTTGGGCGCGCCGCCCGAGGGACCGGCCGTCGTGCTCGGTGCCGGGGGGGCTGCCCGCGCGGTGGTCGCGGCGCTTCAAGACGCGGGCGTCAGCGAGATTCGAATCGGCGCGCGCCGCCCCGCTCAAGGTCAGGCCATCCTTGATCGGCTGGGCGTCGCTGGCTCAGCGCAGCCCCTCACCCACGGGCTCATCGACGGCGCTGGGCTTGTGGTCGATGCCATCGGGCCTGCGGCGGTCGATTGGCTGGCCGGCCTGCCGTTCTCGACCACGCGCGCGAGCAGCAGATTCATCAGCCTCTCCTACGCCCCATCAATGCGCCGCGCGCTCGACGCCGCGCGCCAAGCTGATCGCAGCGCCCAGGACGGGTTGAGCATGCTCGGCTGGCAGGGCATCGCCGCCTTCGAGAGATGGACCGGCCACCGCCCTGATCCGCGGGTCGTATTCACCGCATTGAGGGCGGCTGCGCGGCGGGTTTGACACCCGTAGTCAACCGTCATCTAATCGAATAAAGAGCGGCGCCACTCTGGGTGTTCGCGACCAACTGCCCCTTCAGGTGAGCCCATGTCGGACCGTATCGGCGAGCTCCTCGTTCGTGAGAATCTGATCAACCTCGCGCAGCTCCGCACTGCGCAGGAACAACAGCGCAAGTCTGGCGAGCGGCTGGCCTACACGCTCACGCGCATGGGTGCTGTTGGCGAGCGCGACATCACCAAGTTTTTGAGCCGCCAATACGGCGTGCCGTCGATCAACCTCGAAGACTTCGAGATCGACGAGGACGTCATCAAGCTGGTGTCCCGCGATCTCGCCCACCGGCACCGCGCGCTGCCCGTCAGCCGCGCCGAGTCGTCGCTGATCGTCGCGCTGGCCGACCCGTCCGACCTCGAAGCGCTGGACGTGCTCAAGTTCCACACCGGCTACAACATCGAGATCGTCGTGGCCTCGGAGCAGGCCATTCGGGACGCGATCGACCACTACTACGACAAGTCGGTCAAGTACGACGAGATCATGAACGAGATCGACGCGAACACCGTCGAGGTCGCTGATGAAGCAGAGGAAGACGACGTCGTCGACCTCGAGCGCTCAAGCGAAGAGGCGCCCGTCGTTCGGCTCGTGAACTTGATCCTCGTCGACGCCATCAAGCGCGGCGCCTCCGACATTCACATCGAGCCGTACGAGAAGAGCTTCCGGGTGCGCTATCGCGTCGACGGCGACCTGTCAGAGATCATGCAGCCGCCGCTCAAGCTCAAGAACGCCATCACCAGCCGCGTCAAGATCATGGCGAAGCTCGACATCGCCGAGCGTCGACTGCCTCAAGATGGGCGCATCAAGATCAAGATGGGCGGCGGCGCCGAGATGGACTATCGCGTCTCGGTGCTCCCCACCCTGTTCGGCGAGAAGATCGTGCTGCGCCTGCTCGACAAGAGCAACTTGCAGCTCGACATGACCAAGCTGGGCTTCGAGCAGTCGCAGATCGACGACTTCCAGCACGCCATTCACCAGCCCTTCGGCATGGTGCTGGTGACCGGCCCGACGGGCTCGGGCAAGACGACGACGCTGTACTCAGCGCTCTCGGAGCTCAACCAGCCCGAGACCAACCTGTCGACCGCCGAAGATCCGGTGGAGTTCAACCTCGGCGGCATCAATCAGTGCCAGATGCACGAGGGCATCGGGCTCAACTTCGCCGCGGCGCTGCGCTCGTTCCTGCGGCAGGATCCCGACATCATCATGGTGGGCGAGATTCGCGACTTCGAGACCGCCGAGATCGCCGTCAAGGCGGCGCTCACCGGTCACCTGGTGCTCTCGACGCTGCACACCAATGACGCGCCGTCGACGGTGCACCGGCTGCTCAACATGGGCGTCGAGCCGTTCCTCGTGACCGCCTCGGTCAACGCCATCGTCGCCCAGCGCCTGGCGCGCAAGATCTGCAAAGAGTGCAAGGAGCCGTTCACCGTCGAGCCCGGCGTGCTCGAGGATCTCGGCTGCACCCCCGAAGACATCGCCAACGCCCAGCTGATGAAGGGCACCGGCTGCCGCGTCTGTGGCGACAACGGCATGAAGGGCCGCATCGCGGTCTATGAAGTCATGACGATGAAGGACGAGCTCAAAGACCTGGTGTTGCAGGGCGTCTCGAGCCTCGAACTCAAGCGCGAAGCCATCCGCCTGGGTATGGCCACGCTGCGCCGCTCGGCGCTCAACAAGCTGCTCGAAGGCACGACGACGATCGCCGAGGTTGTCCGCAACTCGTCTGCGGATGGCGGTCACTGACGCCGGTTCAGCTGGCTTGCGGCGTGCGCGCTCCGGGCCATGCTCAACTTTGCCGACCCCGGCCCAAGCCCTGCTCACTTCGTCGACGCTCGGATCCCGCCCGGGCCGCGCCGTCTGTACGCGGGCGCAACCGTCCCACTTCAAATCTGCACGGGTTGATGCGACGCTGTCTCTCTGACTCCGGCGATGAGGCGCATTGATGGCGAACCTGCACCAGCTGCTCAAGCTCATGGTCGAGAAGGGCGCGAGCGATCTGCACATCACCTGTGGCAGCCCGCCGCAGTTCCGCATCGATGGGCATTTGGTCCCGACCAAGTCGCCGCCCATGAGCAAGGAGGACACGCAGGCGCTGTGCTACTCCTTCTTGACCGAGTCGCAGAAGCACAGCTTCGAAGAGAGCAACGAGCTCGACTTGAGCTTTGGTGTCAAAGGCTTATGCCGCTTTCGCGCGAACGTCTTCGTCCAGCGCGGGGCGGTCAGCGGCACCTTTCGGGCGATCCCGACCAAGATCCACAGCTTCAATGAGCTTGGCCTGCCGGGCGTTGTTGGGGAGCTGACCGAGCGACGCTCGGGGCTGGTGCTGGTGACGGGTCCGACCGGGTCGGGCAAGTCGACGACGCTCGCCTCGATGGTCGACAAGATCAACTCGACCACCCACGGCCATATCCTCACGATCGAAGACCCGATCGAGTATCTGCACCCGCATAAGAAGTGCATCGTCAACCAGCGCGAAGTCGGTGCCGATACGGCCAACTTCACCAACGCGCTGCGCTATGTGCTGCGACAGGATCCCGACGTCGTGCTCGTCGGCGAGCTGCGCGACCTCGAGACCGTCCAGGCCGCGATGACCATCAGCGAGACCGGCCACCTGTGCATGGCGACGCTGCACACCAACTCGGCCGTGCAGTCGATTCACCGCATCATCGACATGTTCCCGCCGCATCAGCACGGCCAGGTGCGCGCCCAGCTGAGCTTCACCCTCGAGGGCGTGGTCAGCCAGCAGCTGATCATGAAGGCGGGCGGCATTGGCCGGGTGCTCTCGGCCGAGATCATGATCCCGACGCCGGCGATTCGAAACCTGATCCGCGAAGACAAGATTCATCAGGTCTACAGCCAGATGCAGGTCGGCCAGATGAAGTACGGCATGCAGACGATGAATCAGTCGCTCATCGCGCTGTACAGCAGCGGGCAGATCAGCCTCGAAGACGCGCTGCGCTACTCGGGTGATCAAGAAGAGCTGCGCTCGATGCTGGCCGCCGCCTCATCGGGCAAGGGCCCAAAGGGCACCAAGCGCCGCTAGGATCCTCGCACTCAGCGAGACAGCCGCCAATCTGGCAGGCTGGCGCTGCGCGAGACCGACCGGTAGTATCGAGTCCGTGTGCGTCGATTCTTGTGGGCCCTCTTCGGGGGCGAGTTGGAGGATTTGCATGGCCGAGTGGGCTTGGGAAGGTCGCACCCGTTCGGGTGAGGTCAAGAAGGGTGTCATCACCGCCGATTCTGAGCGTGATGTGCACCTGCGGCTGCGCCAGCAGAACATCCAGCCCGACAAGGTCAAGAAGGCGGGGCGCGGCTTCAAGCTGCCCAAGTTCGGTGGCGGGGGCCGGGTCAGAGCGTCCGAACTCGTCGTCTTCGTGCGCCAGTTCGCGACCATGATCGACGCCGGCTTGCCGCTGGTGCAATGCCTCGACATCCTCGCCTCGCAGGAGCCGAACAAGAACTTCAAGCGCGTGCTGACCGACGTGAAGAGCAACGTCGAGTCGGGCTCAACGTTCGCTGACTCCCTCAAGCGGCACCCCAAGATCTTCGACATCTTGTTCGTCAACCTGGTCGCCGCTGGCGAAATCGGCGGCATCCTCGACACGATCCTCAACCGCCTGGCGACCTATATCGAGAAGAACGTCAAGCTGGTGCGCCAGGTCAAAGGCGCGATGATGTATCCCATCGGGATCCTCGTCGTCGCCATCGGCGTCATCGGCGCCTTGCTCAAGTGGGTCATCCCGACCTTCGAGCAGATGTTCAAGGACTTCGGCGACGCCAAGCTGCCCACGCTGACCCAGGTGGTCATCAACACCTCGCACTGGTTCCAGCAGTGGTGGTGGGCGGTCTTGATCGGCGGATTTGGCGCCAGTTGGCTCTTCAAGCGCTTCATCGGCACCGAGAATGGCCGCTTGGCCTTTGACCGGTTCTTGCTGCGTGTGCCGGTGGTCGGCTCGCTGTTGCGCAAGGTCGCGGTGGCCAAATTCACCCGAACGCTCGGCACGATGATCGCTTCTGGCGTACCCATCCTCGACGCGCTCGAGATCGTGGCCAAGGCCGCGGGCAACAAGGTCATCGAGAAGGCGATCTACTTCGTGCGCGACCGAATCTCGGAAGGCTCGAACATGGCCGATCCGCTCGGCCAGACGGGGGTCTTCCCGTCGATGGTGGTTCAGATGATCGCGGTCGGCGAGTCGACCGGTGCCATGGACACGATGCTGCAGAAGATCGCTGACTTCTATGAGGATGAAGTCGAGGTCGCGGTCACCAGCCTGACCAAGCTGATGGAACCGTTGATGATGGTCTTCATCGGCGGCCTTGTGGGCACGGTGCTCATCGCGATGTATCTGCCCATCTTCGAGGTCGCCGGTAACATCAAGAGCTGATGCCGGCGCCCCCGATCATCGACCCGCCCGCCGCGCACCAGGCGCCCGCCGCGCCGAACACGCCGCTCGCGGCGACGAACATCCCCTATTCCGCCCAGACCCTGCAGCGCATGATGCTGTTGCGCGTGCTGCTGATCACCTTGTTCCTGGGCTCCAACCTCGTCTTGTCTGCGCGCGACTCCAACCCATTTGCGGATCCGGCACAGCAGACCTTGCTGTGGCTCATCGGCATCACGTATGGGCTCACGATCGTATATGCGCTGGTGCTGGATCGGGTCGGGCCCTGGCTGCATCGCTTCGCCCTCGTTCAGCTCGCCATCGACCTGGGGCTCGTTGCGGTCGTTGTGTCGCTGACGGGGGGCACCGAGAGCAGCTTCCTCTTCTTATATACGCTGGTCGCGCTGGCCGCGGCTGTCTTGCTGGGTCGACGGGGCGCCCGCTTCGCGATGGTCATCGCCATCATCTGCATCCTGGTGACGGTCGCCCTCGAAGCGTTCGGACCGGTGGTGAGCGAGGCCCGCACCATCATCACCTATCAAGCGGGCATCCTGCATATCAGCGCGGTGGCTCTGGTGGCGGTGCTCGGCGGCTACCTGACCGAGAAGGTGCGGGTCACCGACCGCGAGTTGAAGGTGGCCGGCCAGCAGTTGCGCTATGCCAGCGTCGATCTCATGGCGGTCCGCGCCCTCAACGCCAACTTGATCGGCAGCATCCACAGCGGCCTGTTCGGCTACGCCCTCGACGGGCAAATCATCTTCTTCAACCCGTCGGCGGTGCGCATCACGGGCCGGCTGACGCAAGACGTGCTCGACACCCGGGCCGATGTCATGTTCGCCAGCCTCGCCGCGCAACCCGAGACCGCCGAGGTCGTGCGGTGGGAGACGAACTGGACCCGGCCTGACGGGGTGATGCGCACCTTGGGCATGTCGCGCTCCCCGCTGCTCGATGGCGTAGGCGACCAAATCGGGTGGATCGTGATCTTCCGCGACCTGAGCCGAATTCGGCAGCTCGAGACGCAAATCCGCCGCGCCGAGAAGTTCGCCGCGATCGGGCGGATGGCGGCGGGCATCGCCCACGAGATCCGCAACCCGCTGGCGAGCATGAGCGGCAGCATTCAGATGATGGGTGCCGCCGATCCCGAGCCGATGCAGGCGCGCTTGATGGACATCGTGCTGCGCGAGATCGATCGCCTCAACCAGCTCATCTCGGACTTCCTGCAGTTCGCCCGGCCGACGCCGTCCAACTTCGAGCGGCTCGACGTGGCCGCGTTGATTGGCGAGGTCAAGGTGATGTTCGACGCCAGCGCGCGCCCGGTCGACCTGCAGGTCATCACCGAGAACGACTGCCTGGTGTCTGCCGACTCCGCGCGCCTGCGCCAGGTTCTGTGGAACCTGTTCATCAATGCCGCTGACGCGATGCCCGATGGCGGCACCGTCCACGTGCACTGCCATGCCCGCGAACACGAGGTCGAGATCTCCGTGCGCGACACCGGCGTGGGCATCCCGGCCGACGTGATCGAGCACATCTTCGACCCCTTCTATACGACCAAGGCCGAGGGCACGGGGTTGGGGCTGGCGCAGGTGCAACGCATCCTCGAGGAGCATGGCGCGCCGATGCGCATCCAGAGCGAGATCGACGAGGGCACCGCCTTCATCTTCGCGCTGCCGCGCACCCGCGCCGAGCTGCCGCTGATCGCCCACGGGGGCGCCGATCTGCAAGGAGGAATGCAGTGAGTCATCGCGTCCTGATCGTCGACGACGAGCGCTCGATGCGCGAATTGCTCGAGATCTGGTTCTTGCAACGCGGCGCCGAGGTCGACGTCGCCGCCGATGGCGCTGCGGCGATCGTTCGCATCGACCAGCACTCGTATGATCTGATCATCACCGACATGCGCATGCCGAAGTCGTCGGGCATGGAGGTGCTGGCGCACGCTCGAAAGACGTTGCCCGAGACGCCGGTGATCATCATGACGGCGTTCGCCTCGACCGAGACGGCGGTCAGCGCCATGAAGCTCGGGGCGCTCGACTACTTCACCAAGCCCTTCAAGCTCGACGCGGTTGCGGTCGTCGTCGACAAGGCCCTCGCGCAGCGCGCGCTCATCGTTGAGAACCGCCGCCTGCGCGAGGAGCTCGCCAACCGAACCCGCGTGGGCAACCTGATCGGCCGCAGCGACGCGATGCGTCAGGTGTTCGACTTGATCCGGCGCATGGCGCGCACGCCGGCGAACGTGCTCGTGCTCGGCGAGAGCGGCACTGGCAAAGAGCTCGTCGCCCGCGCCATTCATCATGAGGGCCCCCGCGCCGACGGCCCCTTCCGGGTCATCAACTGCGGCGCGATCCCCGAAGCCCTGATTGAGAGCGAGCTGTTCGGCCACCGCAAAGGCGCATTCACCGGCGCCAACGCCGATCACGATGGCCTGTTCAAAGCCGCGTCGGGCGGCACGCTGTTTCTCGACGAGATCGGCGAGCTGCCGCTGGCGATGCAGGTCAAGCTGCTGCGGGTCCTGCAAGAGAAGCGGGTGCGCGCCGTCGGCGCCGTCGAAGAGCTGCCGATCGACGTGCGCATCATCGCGGCGACGAACCGTGATCTTGCCACCGAAGCCAAGGCCGGGCGATTTCGCGAAGACCTCTTCTACCGCCTCAACGTGTTGAGTATTGATTTGCCCCCGCTGCGGGCGCGGCCCAGCGACATCCCACTGCTGGCGAACCACTTCTTGACGAAGTACGCCACCGAGTTCGCCAAGCCGGTCACGGCCATCGAGCCCTCTGCGATGCGCCGCCTTCTCGCCTGGCCTTTCGGGGGCAACGTGCGCGAGCTTGAGAATGTCATCGAGCGCGCGGTCGCCCTGGTCGATGGCGCTGAGATCACCCAGGCCGATTTGCCGCCTGCGCTGCGCAAGGCCCTGCCCTCTGCGGCCGCCCCCGCGCCTGAAGACGAGTTCCCCGAGAACGGCGTCGATCTGGATGGCGCCGTTGAGACCCTCGAACGCCGACTGATCAGCGCTGCCCTGACCCGCACAGGCGGACAAAAGAAGGCGGCAGCGCGCTTGCTGGGCATTTCGTTTCGATCGCTGCGCTATCGCCTCACCAAGCTGGGCCTCAGCGGGCCGAACGACGCCTGACCCGGTGCTTGTGTGGGCGCCGGTGCCTGCGTGAGCGCCTGTGGCGGCCCCTGTGGACACTCTGGGGCGCGCATTTCGTCGGAGTGAGGTTTTACGGCACCCCGGGGTGCCGTAAATCGTCACTCTGACAGTTCCTGACACACCCTGACGCCGCCAACCCGCATGCGACCGTTTGGCACGCTCACTGCAAACCCATATTGCCGTGAGCAAGCTAGGCTGTTTGCCCACGGGGGTCCCGAACCCGCCAACCATTTCGAGGGGATTCAAGAATGCGCAAGCTTCGCACTGGCAAGGGCTTCACGCTCATCGAGCTGATGATTGTTGTCGCCATCATCGGTATTCTCGCAGCGGTCGCCATCCCGGCCTTCATGAAGTACATCCGTCGCTCCAAGACCACTGAAGCCACGATGAACCTCCGCAAGATCTTCGACAGCTCGGTGTCGTACTTCGCATCGGAGCACGCCAGCCGCGTCGGTGGCATCCTGGCCAAGCAGTTCCCTGTGGCCATCGCCAGCACCCCGGCC
>JBNMOZ010000062.1:0-15986 GCA_051276005.1 Bradymonadia bacterium
GTAGGCGTGAATCGGCAGGGCGACGAAGACCTGTCCTGACACGTCTAAATCAAGGCCTTCGGGCGCGGTCACCGAGCTGGCGTCGAGGTCGCCGTCTTCGACGCGCGCGGTGAAGTGCGCGGTGGCGAGGTCGTAGGCGTACAGATCGCCCGACCCGACGCGCACGCTGACATCGCCGGCGATCCGGTCCAGCGCGACCTGCCCACGCCCGACGTCGACCGCGACGCCAGCGCGCAGGTCGCTGATCGACACGTCGCCCTCCTCGACGTCCAGGGTCAGCGGGGTCGTGGCGGGCACCGTCACTCTGTAGAAGATAAATTGGCCGTCACGCGCGTCGTCTTGCAGTCGAAGCTGGCCGGTCTCGTCGACCGTCACCTGCACGTCGACGTCTGCCAGGGTCGCGGCGCTGCTGATCTCGACCCGGTAGCCGTCGCCGGCCACGACCGTGAGCCGCCCGGACAATGCGCCGGTCTGGACCGCGTTGATGGGCGCGATGTCGACGACCTTGACGTCGCTCGGTGTGTTGGAGGCGTCGTCACAGGCGGACACGACGAGGCAGGCGAGCAAGATGATGGGGGAGCGCTTCATGGACATCTCTCCTGGCGTTTTTGACCCGCGTTAACGGGGTCTAAGCAAAGAGAGAATAGGCTTGGACGGCGCGCCTTTCTTGGCACTTCGCGCCGACTTTTGGCCCTAGGCCGCCAGACGCCAGGCGCGGGGCGTTTGTCCGGTCCAGCGCTTGAAAGCGCGGTTGAAGGCGCTCTGATCCGAGAAGCCGAGAAGGTACCCGATCTCGAACAATGAGACGTCCTTGTCGGCCAGATAGCGCGTCGCCGCGGCCAGGCGCGCCTGGTCTTGCAGGTCGGAGAACGAGGCAGCGGCGTCTTTGAGAGTGCGCTGCAGAGTGCGGGCGCTCATGCCCAGCGCGCTGGCGATCGCCGGCAGTCTCGGGTCGCCACCGCGCACCGCGTCGTCCAGCGCCCGTCGAACGCGGGCCTCGATGCCCGTGTCGGTGCTGGCGAGTCGGGTCTCGGCGTGGCCGTCGAGCATCGCGAACAGCGCCGGGTCGGCGAGGGGCACCGGCGCGTCCCAAACCGCAGGCGCGACCACCATCTCGGTGTGCGCGGCGTCGAACTCGACCGGCCGTCCGAAGAGCGCGTCATATCGGTCGGCGGTCGCGGGCCTGGGCCGCGCGAAGGTCACGGCGTCGAGGTGCCAGGCGGCGCCGAAGTGTTGGCGGGCGTTGCGGTGGAGGATCGCGGTGCAGAACGTCGAAATCGCGATCGCCTCGGCCGGGTGAGCGGAGAGTATGGGCGCATCGATCCTCAGCCCGCGGGCGCCCTCTCTCTCGATCACCTCGACCTCGACGATAGACGTCACCAGCGGGAAGTACTTCGCGATCCGCTGCATGCCGACCCCGACGGTGGGGCTGGTCGAGGCCAGAAATTCCAGGATGCGATAGGCCCCGTCAGGCATCGCCTCTGCGGCCCGAAGCACAAAGTCGTCGCCCTCGCAGATCGCCAACGCAGCGCGCCAAAACTGCAGGAAGGCGCCGACAGGCAAGCGAAGATCGGGATCGGCGAGCGCGGCCCGCGTCAGCCCCAGCTGCGCGAGCAAGTCATCGACGGGCAACGCCATCGAGCGGCCTGCTTCGACGAGCCCGCGAATGGTGATCGCCAGCACGCCCGGGTCATCGGTGTTCATCGGCTGTGCCCCCAGCTGGGGTGGTGGACGGGCGGATTCATCTGCACGGCCGAGAGGTAGCACAGACGGCCCACTCAGCCCACCGACAGCGCTCGCAAGTGGGGGTCGCTCGTCGTCTCAGGCCTCAACCAGCACCCGGCGGCCGCTCACCGCGCCGCCTGAATGCCAAGTTGGACTGCGGTTGGCCGCAAGTCGTCTCGCAGGTGGGGCTTCTCGGGATGCCCCCGAGCGATGACGCGCAGGCTGCGTGCGTTCAGTTGGACCCATGCGGGTGTATTTGCTGAGCCTGCGCTCGACTGCGCCGCCCACACAACGCCGCCCACCACGTTCGACGCCCGGATGCGATCGATGTCGCCGCGCACTGCGCCCGTCAGCGCGCCGTCTCGCCCGTCGAATGCGATGATGTGTCGCCCTTGATCGCCCACGAGGTGGTGCAATTCACCGGGCGAACGAAAGCTGAAGTAGCTCGCGTAGTCGGCATCGGGCAGGGGGGCGCTGGCCCAGGCAGGCTCGCCAGTCTGCGTGTCGAGCATCACCCATTGGGTCTGGTCGGTCGGATAGGAGAACGGCACTGGCACGATGGGCAGCATAGCGCCGCGCAGCGGATGCCAGCGTTCATCGCGCCAATCGACGCCGGCGGCGGTCTGCACCAATAGCAATTCAGGCCACCGCCGTGACCACGCGATCTGGCCCGTGACCGGATTGATCCGGATGCCCATAGCGGCGCCCGCGTCGCTGCCCAAGACGACGATGTCCTGCCCTCGATGGCCGCAGGTCTGCGCCAGCATGTGCGCCTCGGCGTTGACGAGGACGGCTTGGCCGCCGATCGTCTGGCGAAGCAGGCCGGCTGACACCACGCTCACTGCGGCGTCGTTGGAGAAGCAGGTGCCCCGGAGAAACCGACGATCGAAGGCGAAACGCGCACCCTTGGCGCCGACAGCCCACCATCGACCGTTGTAGAGCAGCGTGGTCGCCCCGCGCGCGATGGCCAAGGTCGGCCGCGCATCGGGGATGCTCGTCAGCCAGTCCAGCGCCGCGTCTGTCGGATCCCATCGTCCGAGTCCGGCACCTTCAGCGGTTTGCGTCACGAAGCGCACCGCGTTGGATGCGTCCCAGCGCGGGGCCACAAAGAGCCCGCTGCCCGCGGGCAGCGGCTGTCGGCGCTGAATTTGGCCGGTTGTCAGGTCGATCGAGACCCCGTCGACGCCGGTCGGTGTTTCGACCAGCGAGACGAGGGCCATGCCCTGGACGGCGCTGCTCTGACCGCTGCCGTCATGCAGAACGCCCCCCAGCGGGAGCTCCCAGAGCGTCTCGCCGCCCGCGCCGATTCGCCTCAGCATTGAGCGCGGCTGGTCCACTGCGCGGGTGATCAAGACTGCGCCGTCATGCAGGGCAATGAGGCCTTCGAGGTGGACGGCCGGTGCGCTGGTCCAAACCAGCAGCGCGAGCAGCCCCAGAGCCACCAGGCCCGCGGCGATCAACCTGCGCCCGCCGTGCATCATTTCTTGTAACGGTGCGCTCTGCCACGACCGGCAATGAACTTCTGGCTCGGGGCGGCGCCGTACTCGGATGTGTGCTGCGCGATGGCGGCACCTTCAAGGCCCGGATTGATGTACAGCATGATCTCGGTCTCATCGGCGAAGAGGAAGTTGACGACCATCATGGTCGCCCCGCCGTGGCCCTTCGTGGGTTTGCCCTCGGAGTCGACGATGTAAACTGCGTGCCCGGGCGGGCCGCCGGGCGAAAAGTCCATGCCGGGCCAGTTGATCGCGTCGACCGTCATCTGGAACTTCATGACCTCCATCTTAATCGGGCTCTCCCAATGGCTGGGGTCAACGACGCTGTCTGCCCCCCAGTAGCCTGCGTTGGCAATTAACTCAGCGTCGGTGCAGGTGTCGTTGATGCCCTTGATCGCGTTTTGGAATGCGCTCGGCGCCAGGCGCTCGATGGTGCTGACGTACGTGCTCGGATCGGTAGAGACCGCAGCGGCCAAGCCTGACTTGAGGTTGGCCCCCCAAACATGGGAGTTCGCCCGCAGCAGTCCACCGCGAATGCTGCTCTCGGCCTTCTTCACAGCCGCCGCCAGGGCCGCTTCGGACAGCTTGCTCGAGATGCCCATCAAGGCGTTCTTCGCTGCTGTCGAGAAGTTGGGTGGGATAAACGCCAGCGCGACTTCGAGCGCCATCGTAGCCACGTTGGCCTTCTTTTTGGCCGCGCCCTGCAGCTTCTTCTCATAGTCGCGACACGCCTTCATATAGGCGGACCCCGCCAGCGGGATAAGATCCCGCGTCCGACTGATGAGCTTCTCTCGAACGGCGGGCGACAGCGCCTCAGTCTCGGCCTTATCCGTCTTTACGCGCTGAACCGCCGCGCTCGTTGACCCACCGCTGGCGGGCCCCAGCAAGGCCTCGGCGCTCTTGCCCTGCACCACGAGGTCGGCGACCGCATCGGCCTGGCGCTCGTACTGGTCGCGTTCCTTGCCCACACCGCCAGCGAGGGAGATGCCCCCCTTTTGCTGAACAGTATGCGCCGCCTCATGCGCGGCGGTGTGCAAAGTTGGGGTGGTGCCGAAAGCGACCTTGGTACCCGTTGCGAAGGCCTCGGCGCCCATGGCGTCGCACCCCTGCTCGGCGTTCGGTCCGGTGAAGGCCTGAACATTCGAGATGTCATGTTGGCCGAAGGACGCCTGGATTTGCTCCCCAAAGGGCATCGCGCCACCGCTGCCGGACGTACCTAGCGCCGCAGCGGCGTGTACATCGCCGGTCCCGGCCCCCCGGAGTTGGAGCAATTCTTCGGACTGGCCCGCCGCCGATCCGGCGACGCCGCTCGGTGAGCGCCCCAGGAGCGCCGCGCGCTGCTGCACCGCGGACACTGCTGATAGCGTGTGTTCGGTCGCGCGCGCCGGTTGCGATTTGGAGGTCTCTTTCGCCTGTATCGGTGCGTCCTTCTGCATCTGATCTGCCCTCCGAAGACCGTTCGCTTCAGAGGCTAGCATTATCGGTGAGGGGGAGGGAATTCTTGATTTTGAAGCGGAATCGGGATCGGGTGAGAGGCGCCCCGCCCCGCCCCGCCCCGCTCAATTGATGTGTTGCGTGATGCATCAGACCGCGGCGTACTCACTGCCGCTTCACAGGGGCATCACCGCTTCGTGGGGGCCCGCCCGAGCATGATGAACTGGCGCCGATCGAGGCTTTCTTCATTGTAGCCATTGATGTAGCACGCGTCGGTCGCCTTCTTGGCGTCGTCGCCGGTGTAATCGCAGTCGAGGCCCAGGCGCACCGCGGCCGACTGGGCGAAGCGCGTCGCCTGCAAGGCGGTCCACCGGCAGCACTTTCGAGCCTGAGCGCCGTTCCAGATCGGCTTGGGTTGCGCCCAGCGCACCCCCGGCAGCGCGATATACCCCTTGGGCAGCGCGACCTTCTCGCGGGTGCCGGGCGTGAAGGTGCTCTTGCCCATGCGGTGCATCGCCGCATCCCAGGCGGCGGTGTCGACCTTGGTGGCGTCGAAGTCCGTGTTGCCGTCGCGATACAAGACGAACCGCTGGGTGGGCTTACCGGGCGTCGGCTTGGAGACCGAGTAGAACGCCAACGCCAGGGTCGCGAACCCCATCTCGACGTCGACTTCGAGGCACAGGACCGACGCGGCAGATCCCCAGCGACAGCCCCCCTGGTCGAACAGCTTTTGCAGCGAGTCGGAATCGCTCGGGGGCGCCAGAACCGGCTTGGCGGGTGCTGGTGTGGGCGGCACAACTGCTGCGGGCGCGGCGAGAACGGGCGCGGCGAGAACAAGGGCAGACACAAGCAGAGTGAACATGGGGCCTCGCGGGTGGTTCGATTCGGGCGGGCCGGACGCCCGCGATGCTGTGATTCAATGAGGCGCGGCCCACGCTGACCATGCCTGCGCCTCAGATATCTGACCCCGGCGACCCCTGAGCAGGCGGATACGGACGCCAACCGCCCAACCCTCAGGCTCCACCCGCTGGCCTGTTCATTGCTCTGATCGCAGGTGCCGCCTCGAGTGGCCAAAGCGAAAGATGGAGCGCATGCTGAAAGCGATGATGATGGTCGGCCTCTCCCTTGGGCTGCTTGCCTGCGGCGAGGGCGACTCGGCCGATGAAGAGCCCGCGCCGCCGCTCGAGTGCGGTGAGGAGACCTGCGATGCGGGCGAGTATTGCCGCGAGACGTCGGGCGGGGTCGCCGCGACCTTCGGGTACGCTTGTCTGTCGCTCCCGGAGAATTGTCAGAGCTGCGAGTGCGTGCCCAACGACGGCGAGTGCATCGAGACAGCGGCGGGCGTGACGGTCAGCGTTTCGTTGCCCTAAGCGTCAGCGCACGGATGGCTTTTGACGACGCCGAGTTGGCCGAAATTCCGGTGCGACGCTGGTCGAAGAAGAGCATCGGCGTGCAAACCACGCCGCTCACGCCGCCCCGCACGGCACCGAAGTGTCCCGGGACGTGATTCATCCCAGGGTCGGTCCTGTGCGCTTGCCCTGGTGTTGATGTGCTGTGATTCAGTTGGGGCGACTGAATGCCTCACCCCACGTGCACGGCCTTGAGCAGCACGACGGTGATGTTGTCTGTCCCGCCCGCTTGGTTCGCTGCGCGCACCAGCGCATCGGCGGCCTCTTGCAGGGTCTCGTTGCCCAGAAGAATCTGCTGGATGATCCAGTCTTCGACCAGATCGCTGAGGCCGTCAGAGCAGCTCAGATACACGTCGCCGGGCCGCGGCTGATCGACGTTGAGATCGGGCTCGACGTCGTCTTCAAGGCCAACGGCGCGCACGATCACGTTGGATCCCGCGCGGGCCTGGGCCTGCTCGAGGCTCAGATGGAAGAACCGCATCAGGTGATTGACCAGCGAGTGGTCTTCGGTGAGCTGCGTGAACTCTTGCCCGCGCAGTCGGTAGCAGCGGCTGTCGCCCACATGGGCGATGATCAGGCCGTGCTCTTGGGAGTGCGTCATCACCACGATCGTGGTGCCCATGCCTTCGCATTCGGGGTCGGTCTGGGAGCGGTTGTAGAGCCGTACGTTGGAGACCCGCACCGCGTTGACCATGGCGTTCTCGTCGAACGACCGGCTCTCCATGATCTCGAAGGGCCACTCGAAGTCGGGCTCTTTGCGCCAGCGCGTCATGAAGTCAGCGATGGCGGCGACAGCCATGGTGCTCGCGACCTGTCCAGACGCATGTCCGCCCATGCCGTCGGCGAGAATCCAGAGGTTCTCGTCATCGAGCAGCTGGTAGGCGTCTTCGTTGACCTTGCGCTGACGACCCACGTCAGTGGCGCCCGCGGCGACAAAACGAATGGCCATCAGTCGGGATCGATCTTGGCTTCGATGGAGTACTGGCTGTTGCAGCGCGCGTTCGGCGCAACCAGGTTGACGAAGAAGCGGGCCGGCTCGACGCGGCGCACCAACTCGATATACGGGTTGGCCGATTGCACTTCCTTGGCCTTCTCGGCGCCGTACTTGTCTTTGAGGTAGACCTCGCAGCCCACGTCGGCGGTGTCGAAGTGAACGGTCACCTTCAACAGGCCTGGCTGCTCGACATAGAAGATCTTCCAGTCTTCCTGATCGTCACCCTTGAAGGTGAGCGAATCGGTGAAGACCTTATTGAGCGGCAAGGGCTTGGCCTTGTCGCGCCGATCGTCCTCGTCTTCCGCCCGCGCGTCCACCACGGCGCCGCAGCCGGCCAGGGTGTACACGAAGCCCGAACACAGGGCGCACAACAAGCCGAAGCGCAATCTCAACCTCCTCGAATCGACCGCCTCGTTGTACCGCACATGCCGGACCGCTGGCCAGCCGCAGCTGTCCAAGAGCGCTGGCATCAGGGCATGCGCCGCAGGTTCAGGCCGGCCGGGAAACCGTACGACACCGCCGCCGAGTACCCGTAGGCGCTCAGCCCGAACGGCTCCGTGCCGACCACCAGATGGGGCCCGTCATCGACGCGAACCCAGGCCATCTCATAGTCGCCCATGCCGATCGGTCGGAAGCCGTCGGCCGGCAGCAGCTCGCCATCGAGCTGCACCAACGTGCCGGGCATGCGCACGACGGTCATCCAGTCCTCGTCATAGTCGGCCGGCGTCAATAGCGTGTATTCACTGAGAAACTGGGTGACTGGGACCGCAAGAATGAACGCTGGATCGCCGATGCGGTCATCGGTCGCTTGGCCGCTGCGCAGGTATTGCCCGACGATCACCGGCGCGCTGGACAGGATCTCGAAGGGCTCGCCGGTGTCGATCTCGATCCACTCGCCGCGATCCAGCTCTGCCAGGCCGCCGGGGGTCTGCGCGGGGGTGGTCCTGACCGTGGTGCCGTCCTCGGCTGCGAGGACGCGCCACACGTCGCCGGGGCCGTTGCGATCTTCGGCGGGGGCGGCCAGGTAGCGCGTGCCCAGCGTTGACACCGGGAACAGCTGCTGCTCGAGGTGCTCGGCGCAGCACCCGTCGCCGACGACGGCCTCTTCATGGCCGCCGAAGACCGCGATCGGCTGGTTGGCGGTGACCTCGCTGCCCGTCAAATCTTGCAGCGCGAAGATGTTGCTGCCGTCGGCCTGAAGGTTGAGCACTTCGCCGAATTGTAGCGTGAAGGTGCGGATCTCGCCGGGCTGTATGGCCTCGATGCCCGGGCCGGCATCGACAAGCGCGCTGGGGATCACCTCGACCTCGGTCATCCCGGAGCTGGTGGCGATCACGGTGAAGTAGCCGTGCTGCGGCGGGAGCATGAACTGCTCGGGGATCGGCGTGGTGGGCCAACTGAGCACCATGTATTCGCGGCCCAGGCTCTCGGCGGGCAGCAGCAACGACGCGTCATTGCTCGCGACGCCCTCGTTATTGAGCGGATTGAACTGATGCACCACGATCGGCCACGTCGACTGGATGCGGAAGGATCGGTCGGTGATGCCGGTGCCGTCGATGTCGAAGCGCGGGAAGGTGTAGGTGCGCACGCCGCCCGGCGCGACGGTGAACTGGGGGTTGCCCAGGTCGAGGTCGGCCAGGGTGTCGATGGTGACCAGGGCTTGGGCGCCGCTGGGGTTGCTGACCACGATCGCGTGGGGCACGGCCGATGGATCGCCGAATGGATCGGGGTAGTTGTCGAGGTCGACGCTCCAATAGGTGCAGCCCACGTAGTCGGGCGCCTTGCCGCCGATGAGGCACCACGAGACGCACTCGGCGCCCGAGCAGCCGGCGCCAGACGGGCACTCTTCATCGACGACGTATGCGGTCCCCGACTCGTTGCAGATCGAGACGGTCTCGCGATCGCTGCAGACGCGTTGGCCGGGGGCGCAGGTCAGACCTTGATCGGGGGCGGTGGCATCTAGAGGGGTCGCGTCGATGAGGGCGTCGGCCGCCATATCGGGCTGCGCCGCGTCGCCGGGTGTGGCATCGGGGGCTGCGTCGCGCCGAATGCGGGCGTCGAAGACCACGGCGTCGACGTCGCCGGCCGCCACGTCGTCATCACAGCCAGGGGTCAGGAGCGCGCACGGCAGCGCGAGGGCGCAGAGCAAGAGGTTTCGCATGCGCGCATGCTACTCCAACCCATCGAGCGCGCGTAGGGCATATCCGCAGCCACTTGACGCTATCCGCGAGCGTGCGGCCGATCGAGATCCATCGCCTGGCCAATGGGCACGATGCGATGCGGGTTGATGCTCTCGTGGCTCGTGAAATAATGCTGCTTGATGTGGGTGAAGTTGACGGTCTCGCGCACGGCGGGCATTTGGTAGAGCTCGCGCATGAAGCCCGACAGGTTCGGATAGTCCTGGATACGGCGCAGGTTGCACTTGAAGTGCGTGTGATAGACGGCGTCGAAGCGGATCAGCGTCGTGAACAGGCAAACGTCGGCTTCGGTGAGCGTGTCGCTGTGCTCATTTGAGCACATATAGCGGTGGGCGCCCAGGTGGGCTTCCCACTGGTCGAGGGCTTCGAACAGCGCCGTGGCCGCGGTCTCATAGGCCTCCTGGGTCCGCGCGAAGCCCGAGCGATACACCCCGTTGTTGATGGGCTGGTAGATGGCGTCGAGGGTGGCGTTGATGGCGTCGCGCAGGTGCGCGGGCGCCATGCTGGGGCCGTCGGCGATGCCGTCAAACGCCGTGTTGAGCATGCGGATGATCTCGCGCGACTCGTTGTTGACGATGGTCTTGTGGTGGGTGTCCCACAGCACGGGCACGGTCACGATGCCGGTGAACTTCGGGTCGGCGCGGGTGTAAATCTCGCGCATGAACTGGGCGCCATCCGGATCGGGGATCACGTCCTTTTCGGCGCCGAAGTGCCAGCTGTCTTTGCCCATGAACGGGTGCACGGTCGCGATCTCGATGTGGTCGTTGAGGCCGCGCAGGGCGCGAGTGATCAACGTGCGATGCGCCCAAGGGCATGCATACGAGACGTACAGCCGATAGCGCCCCGAGTCGGGCGTGAACCGTGCACCCGGCGTCTCTTCGATGGCGTCGCGAAAGGTGGTGGGTCGGCGGTTGAAGGTGCCGCTCTCCTTGCTCGTCCACTCGCGGGTCTCGCGCCACTCGCCATTTACCAGCATGCCGGTCATTGGGGACCTCCTCGGTCTGTCAGGCCTGCATGATGCCCGATGCGCATGCGATCTGCGGGCAACGGACTGTTCAATCGCCTATCGTGCGCGCATGCGAACCTTCCTCATCGGGCTCACGGTCTCTGCGGCTTCTTTGATCTTTTTGACGAGCGGCGTGTCCGCGCAGCTGGCGGTCGACCGGTCGGCCATCGTCAACGGCACCCGGGATCCACAGCTGCTCACGCTCTCGGCAAAGCAGCGGTTGGCCATCGGTTTTCTGGCGGCGCCCCGCGCACCCACCGAGTCGTTTTGTACGGGCACCCTGATCACCGATCGCATCGTGCTGACGGCCGAACACTGCGTGACGTTTCGCGGCGCGGGCCAGGTGATCTTTGGCCTCGATCATCCCGACGATCCGGCGGGGCTGTTCGAGGTCGAGGCGGTGTTCACGCATCCCACGGTCGACATCGCCATGTTGCGCCTCAGTAGCCCCGCGACGCAGGTCACGCCCATCGCTCATCGCACCGAGCCGGTGGACGATCTGGTGGGCACCGACATCGAGTTCTCGGGCTACGGCAACCTGGGCGACGACACTCAGGACGGGCGCTTCTTCGTCGTGTTGCCCATCGTGGGGGTCGACGCGACGTCGATCATCGTCGACGGCATGGGCCAGCGGGGCATCTGCGACGGCGACTCGGGCGGGCCGTTGATGCACGCCGATGTCGACGGGCTGCGCGTGCTCGCGGTGGAGTCGCAGGGCGACGAGAGCTGCGTGGGCCGCGACGAGCTGACCCGGGCCGATGCCGTAGAGGGCTGGATCGCCGACGCGATCGCCGGCCGCCTCGACGGCAACGCGCCGCCGCCGGGCTGCGATGCGCTGGGGTTTCTGGGTCGGTGCAATGGCGACGTCGCCGAGTGGTGCGATCCAGACGGGGTGCCCGCCGCGCGGGACTGCGCAGACAACCGCGAGTACTGCACCTTCATCGACGACGACCTGGGCTTCTACTGCCTGCCCCAGCCCGAAGGTTGCGCCTTCGGCACCTCGCAGTGCATCACGCCGGGCATCCGCCGGCACTGCCTGCGTGGACGCAATATTGACGAAGACTGCGCCCAGAAAGACCTGAGCTGCGCCGAGATTGAGACCGGCGCCTGGTGCGTGGACGCCAACGGCAACCCGGTCGCGCCGGTGGTCGTGCCGGGCTGCTGCCGCATCGGGCGCGACCTGGACGCGCGCTGGGGCTGGGGTGCGTTGGGCCTGTGCGCGCTCATCGGCGTGCGCCGCTCACGGCGCTGATGAAATATCACCGCGACCGCGACTTCATGGTGCGTCGCCGGTTACAAGTCAGCGTGGTCGCGGCTGAGCGCGAGAGGCCGCAAGATGAGTACTGCTGACGGACCGCTCTGAGTAGACTGCGGTCGTCGCGAAGGGGGATGACGATGCGGGTGCAAAATTGGATGCTGCTGGCGGCGCTGGCGGTGGGCTGTGATGACGGCAGTTCGAGTCGCTCAGCGGTCGACCTGGGCGCTGGAGAAGGCGGCCAAGGGGGCGAGGGCGGATCAGGCGGCGAGGGCGGATCAGGCGGCGAGGGCGGATCAGGCGGCGAGGGCGGATCAGGCGGCGAGGGCGGCGCGGTCGCGTGTGCGCCCGACGCAGACGGCTTCGCAGCGGTTGAGGAGACCATCGCGACCTATTGCGGCACCTGCCACGGCGACACCCCCCAATTTGGTGCGCCGCAGACGCTGCTCGGCTTCGACGCCATGCGCGACAACCTCGAGCGCAGCCTCGTGCGCTTGCGCCAGGGCACCATGCCGCCCGTGGGCCAACCGCAGATCCCGGCCGGCGAGTTGACGGCGCTCGTCGACTGGGCCACCTGCGGTGACGAAGAGATTGGCCCCAACCCGGGCGGGTTCGACGTGACCCGTGAGGTCTATCCAGATCCCGGTGTCCGCCCCGAGGGCACCGAGGTGATCGATCTGCAGGCCACCAACGGCGGCATCACGCCCAACCAAATCGACAGCTACCGCTGCTGGGGCTTTGGCGGCACCGACGTTGATCGCTTCATCCGCCGCATCGAGCCGATCATCGACGACAGCCGGGTGCTGCATCATCTGGTGCTCTACCAGTCTGACGGGGGCGTCAGCGACGTGGGCTGCGGCACCTCCGTCTCACGGATCATCTACGCCTGGGCCCCTGGCCAGCAACCGCTGTCGTTCCCTGAAGGCGGGCTGCGCACGGGGCCGGACACGCGCTACGTGCTCGAGATTCACTACAACAACACGGCCGGGCTTGAAGGCGTCGTCGATACGAGCGGGCTGCGCATCTTCCACGGCCCGCCCGAGGGCAAAGAAGTCGGCATGCTCACGTTGGGGCCGGAGGGCTTCAATCTGCCGGCGAACGCACAGACCGTGGTGGGCAGCGAGTGCAGCGTGCAGGAGCCGCTCGAGGTCATCGCTGCGTTCCCGCACATGCACGAGGTTGGCTACGCGCTCAAGTCGACGCTGTACAAGGCAGGGCAGGACACGCCCGAGGACTTCATCACCCTGTTGGGCTGGGATTTCAACGCACAGTTCTTCTATTCGATCCCGCTCGAACTCAGCCCCGGCGACCGGATCGTGACCGAGTGCACGTTCCGCAACATGAGCGATCGGCGCGTCTCGTTCGGGGGCAGGACCCAAGATGAGATGTGCTACAACTTCGTCTACGTCAGCCCCCCGCCCGCCGACGGCCAATGCGATGAGCCGATCGGCGGCGCCGACGCGGTGACGTACACGGCCGGCGAATGCGCATCGCCGCTGGCGGACGGCATCGAGCCCGCGCTGACCACCGGCAGGTACGTTGAAGGCGAAGCGCTGGCCGTGACGGGCGGCGAGCCCAGCGATGGGCTCTACACCCTCGCCGGCGCGACCATCTGGATGCCCACCTTGGTGCTCCCCGTCGCCACGCTCGACGCCGACGAGAGCAGCTTGTCGCTCTTCGGCACCCTTGGCCTGCAGGGCGGCCGCGTCGATCTCGACTTCAGCGGCCTCTTTCGTATCGTGACCACCACCGGCATTGAGGTCGATCGACCCATCGCGATCTCCATGGGCGGGCCCGTGTTGATGGTGGATACCGGCGCGGGCGTCGCGACAATTCAGGGCGACTGCGGCATTGACGGCGATCTGCCGCTGCCGTTCTCCGTCAACGGCGATACGCTCTCGGTCGACCTGCCGATCGCCGAGCTCAGCGCCACGTTGCGGCTCGACTTCGAGCGCCGCTGAGGCGGTCTTCGGGCATGAGCGGCCTGCAACTCACGCCCGAACATGGCATCCTGTGACCACTCAACAACAAAGATCCAAGGAGGCCGGCATGGCGAACATCGAGATCCGCTACTGCGTCGTTTGAAACTATGAACCTCGAGCCGCCCGGGTGGCGGCCCTCATCACCGAGGCCACTGGAGAGCATGTCGAGCTCAAAGGCGGTGGTCGCGGCGAGTTTTCCGTGGTGGTCAATGGCACCACGGTCGCCAAGAAGAGCCTCATGGGCTTCCCTGTTCCTGAAAAAGTGGTCGCAAACGTGCAGGCCGCGCTCGCCTGATTCGGCCTGTCTTGCAGGCGCGTAGTGTCCTCATCGCGGGGGCGCTGACCGGTCTCATTCCCCTCATCCTCGGCCTGCTGCCTGGCGATGAAGCCACCCGGCTCGAGCACTTGATCATCGGATACGGCCTGGCCGCGCTGCCCTTCTTTGTGGTGTGGCGGGGCTGGCGATCGCTGGCTGATGATCGACGCGGGTTCTGGACGCTGATGGCGGTGGCGATGGGCATCCGGTTTGCCCTGTTGGCCCTGCCACCGCTGCTCTCCGAGGACGTCTGGCGCTACATCTGGGATGGCGCCACGCAATGGGCGGGCATCAACCCGTACCTGCAGCCGCCGCAATCGAGCGGGGTCGACGTGGTGGCCCAGACGCCCCAGCTACAGGCGGTGCGGGCCGCGATCGGGCATGCGTATTTGTCGACGATCTACCCCCCCGCCGCGCAGCTTGCCTTTGCCGGAGCGGGGCTCATCGGGCCGTCACCCATCTGGTTGCGGCTGCTGTTTGTGCTCTGTGATGGGGCGTGTATCGCCGGGCTGTGGCGCTGGGCGCGCGCGATCGATCGACCACCGCAGCTCGCGGCGCTGTATGCGTTCGCGCCGGTCGCCGTCCTCGAATCTGCGGTGGGTGGGCACCTCGATGCCATGGGCGTCGCCGCGATGATCTGGGCGGGCGCATGGCTCGCGCATCGGTTCGATTGGCGGGCCGGGATCGCCCTGGGGTGGAGCATTGGCACCAAGCTGCTGCCGCTCATCGTGCTGCCAACGCTGCTCTTTCAACGGCGCTGGAAGACGGCGCTCGCGGCTGTCGTCATCGTCGCCGCGACCACCGCGCCCTATGTAGACGTCGGCGAAGACGGCTTGGACGGACTGAGCAGCTACGCAGGTCGCTGGCGGGCCAATGATGGCGCCTTCGCGGTCTTTGTCGCGGGCTATGAGTCGGTTTGGCCGCCGGGCAAAGACCCGATCGTGGGCACGCCGATGCAGGCCTTGGCAGTGCGCGCCCTCGCGGGCTCGAAGCCCCGAGATGACGCGCAGGTCTGGCCCGATGAGGTGGTCTTCGCGGCGGCCAAGGCGACGACGTTGGCGCTCTTGGGCATCATCGGGCTCATCGCTTTGATCCGCGCGCGCACCTACGCCGACCTGCTCGGGCCGTGCATCTGCGCCCTGCTGTTGCTCGCCCCGGTCGTGCACCCCTGGTACTTGCTGTGGGCGTTGCCGTTCGCGGCCCTCGCTGCGCCATCGCGGCGCTGGTCGTGGGCCTTCCTGCTGTGGTCGACGCTGATTTGGCTCGCATATCTGCCGCGGCCAGCGTACCTGCGCACTGGCGATTGGAGTCCATCGACGTGGGCGCTGTGGGCGCAGTATGCGCCGGTCTGGATCGCCCTGGTGCTCGGCGCCTTGCGCGGGGTAAAAGACCGCACACAGCCTGACAAACAGCAGCCGTAGACGCCTGCCGAAGAGACGCTCATGTGGATCGCGCGCATCTGGTTCTTGTTACTCCTGCTCGCCTGCGCGATCGGCTTCGCGGGGGTCGTTGATTTGCCGGCGCATCGCGACGCCCGCGTCATCGAGATGGCCGATCGGGCCGCGAACATCGAAGCCGAGCTGATTCGAAACGCAGTCGCCGCCGCTCGCGATGAGGCGCGGCGCGCGGCCGAGATCGCCGCGAACAGCCCGCGCCTGCACTCTGCGCTGGTCGAGCGCGATCCGCCCTTGCCGCCCGAGGTGCGGCACAGCCTGCTCAACCAGGCGATCGCCAACTTCAAAGCGGGCGGTCGGCAGTTCGTCCTCGTCGACGCGAACTCGCAAGGCATCGCCAGCACCCAAGGCGTCGACGTGGCCGCGATCGCCAAGGATCCCGCCGTCAAGCGGGCGGTCGCGGGCAAGGCGACGGTCTCTCTACGCGCGGGCAGCGGGTGGATGGCGGCGGTGCCTATGCAAACGCCGATGGGTGGCGCGATGGTCGCGCTCTCGGCTTCACCGGCCCGCGTCGCGACGAGCGCGCATGCGGCAGCGCAGCCGGCCGAGGGCACAGCGACCCGGGTGGTCGTCCTCATCGAATCCAAGGCCGTCGGCGGAGAAGCCGATCCGGCGGTGCGCGCGACGTTGGCGAAGGTCGGCGAGACCGCGACGCCCGCAGAGGTGCAGATCGAAGACGCGCCATATCGGGCACGAAAGTATGCGATGTCGGCCGCG
>JBNMOZ010000063.1:0-15325 GCA_051276005.1 Bradymonadia bacterium
GCTTGGCTTGAGACCAAGAATCCGGGCGGCGCCGCGCTCACCATAGATACGTCCACCGGTATGCCGAAGGACGGACGAAATATGGGCGCGAATGACCGCGTCGAGCGGCTCAAGCATCGGGGGGTGGTGGTCGGGGCGCGCGGGCAGCGCGAAGTCGTCGGGCCGAAAGGCGCCCTTTGGTCGCAAAATCGTGGCCCGCTCCAGGGCGTTGCGCAATTGACGCACGTTGCCGGGCCAGGCCTGCGCTGTCAGGCTGGCCAGGGTGTCCTGCGCCAGGCTCCAAGGCCCGCGACCCGTGCGCGCTGCGACCTCGAGCAGCACGCCAGCCGCGATCTGCGCCAAGTCGCTCAGCCGATCGCGCAGGGGCGGGATGTGTATCGCAAAGATGTCGAGCTGGTCATACAGATCGGCTCGAAATCGGCCGGCCGTGACGGCCTTCGACAGATCGATCGCCGTCGCCGCCAGAATGCGAACATCGGCGTCCCGAGCGCGCGCACCGCCGACGGGTGTGTCGGGTTTGTCTTCGCCATGATGGCCGATCTGCAGACGCTGCATCAGCATGGCCTGCACGTCGAGGGGCAGCTCCTCGATCTCGTCGAGCAGCAGCGTGCCGCCCCGCGCGGTCTCGAGGCGTCCAACCGGGCCGAAGATCTCGCGCGCGAGGAGCGTGGGCAATATGGCCGCGCAATTGATCGTTACGAAGGGCTGGGCCCGGCGCGGGCTCCAGGTGTGGATGGCCTGCGCGAGCAGTCGCTTGCCCACCCCGCGTTCGCCCGACAGCAGAACGGGCGTCTGCGTGATGGCCACCTGACGCGCCATGCGCACGGCGCGCAGCATCGCCGGGTTGCCGGTCTGGGTGAGGCGATCGATGGCGCGACCGACCCCCGCTTCGGCGGCGAGCAGTCGGTTATGGGCCTCGACCCGTTGACGCTCGAAATCTGACGCGCGGGCTTGCTCGGCGCACGCGATGGCCAGCGCGACGACCTGCCCGATTACGCCGGCCAAGTGCACCGCCTGCGGATCGTATGGCACGCACACACTGCGATCGAGCGTGATCACGCCCAGGTCTCGATCGCCGGCGAACAGCGGCACGACCATGCAGGCGTGACCGTCGGGCAGGTCGAGCACCCCGTCATACGGATCGCCCTCGGCCGATGCGTGATGATCGTGGGTCAGCGCGATGGGGCGGCGCAGCTCGAGGGCGCGGCGAATCGTCGGATACTCCCCCAGGTCGAGGCAGTGCGCGCGCACTCGATCGTCGGCCAGTCGCCCCCGAGCGGCGCGCACGCGCAGGCGGGTGCCATCCAATTCGAGCACGGCCGCGAGATCGTAGGGCAGCAGATCAGACAACGACAACAGCGCGCGATCGAGCACGTCGGTCAGCGCGTGCGGATCGCTGGCCATGCGAGTGAGCGCTTGCAAGTCGGTCGTCGCGTCGAGCATGTCGCATTGTACCGAGATTTCGGTGCAGCCGCATCGGCGTTCCACGTTGCCTTTGCGAGATCGCTGCCTTATCCTGCCGCCATGAATACACTTAAGACTGTTGCGCAGGTGCTCACCTGTGTTGTCGCGCTCGCGGGCTTCTCGGCCTGTGGCGATAAGGCCGGCGACTCGGCCAAGACGCCCGCTGCTGATGCGAAGAGGGCCGGCGACTCCGTCAAGAAGGCCGCCAAGTCAGCCGACAAGACGGCGCCCAATGCGCTCGATTCGGTCAAGAAGATGGCCGACAAGGTCGCCGTCAAGGGCGCGCCGCCAGAGCCCGTGGTCACGCTGCTCGAAGCGGGCACTGATCCCAAGCTGCTGCGCCTCACCCTGACCAAGGGCCAGAGCGTCACGGCCGAGATGATCATGAAGATGTCGATGAAGATGGAGATCAAGGGCATGAAGCCGCCGCAGGTCGCCCTGCCGCCGACGCGCATGCTCATGAAGATGACGGTCACCGACGTGATGGCCGACACGTTCAACTACACCTTCGAGGTCACCGAAGCGGCCCCCATGATGGCCGAAGGCGTGCAGTCGACGGTCATGGAGGCCATGTCGAAGGCGCTGAAGAACGCCGTGGGTCTCAAGGGCAAGGGCACGATCGACAACCGCGGCATGAACAAGGGCGCGACCTTCGATCTGCCCCCGAACATGGATTCGCAGACGCGCCAGCTCATGGACGGCATGCGCGACGCGGTCGGCCGCATGTCAGCCCCGCTGCCCACCGAGCCGGTGGGCGTCGGCGGCAAGTGGAAGGTCGCCCAGCAGCTCGCCCAAAACGGCATGACCCTCGATCAGACGGCGACCTACACGGTCAAGGCCATCGACGGCGACAAGTTGACCTTCGACGTCGCTGTCGAGATGACCGCCAAGGCACAAGAGGTCAAGGCGCCGGGCATGCCCGAGGGCGCAACGATGATGCTCGAGAGCATGACCGGCAGCGGCGGCGGCACCACGGTGCAGAGCCTCAACAGCCTGCTGCCTGAGCTGGCCAAGGTGAAGATCGACACGGCGATGAAGTCGACCGTCAAGGCCGGCAGCCAGAGCCAGAAGATGTCCATGGACATGAGCATGGACGTCACGATTCAGCCGATGAAATAGCGGGCGTCATGGCTCGCCTCCTCCCCGCCTTGTTCGTCGGGCTGCTCGGATGCACCGCTCAGCCCGCACCTGCCCAGTCAGCGCCGTCATCATCGGCCCCGGCGTCGGGCGCACCGACTTTGTCAGCACCGGCGTCGTCGGCACCGGCCAGCGTCACGAAGGCTGCCCCCGGGCGCGTGGTGGCCATTGGCGATCTGCACGGCGACCTTCAAGCCACCCGCAAGGTGCTGCAGATCGCCGGATTGACCGACGCCCAGGATGCCTGGATCGGCGGCAAGACGACCCTGGTTCAGACCGGTGATGTGCTCGACCGGGGCGACGGCGAGGCGCAAATCTTCGCGTTGCTCTTCGCGCTGCGCGATCAGGCGAAGGCGGCGGGTGGGCGCGTCGTTTTGATGAACGGCAACCACGAGGTCATGAACGTGCAGGGCGATCTGCGCTATGTGACACCCGGCGCTGCTGCGGCTTTCGGGCCGGACCGCAAGGCTGCGTTTGCCCCCGGATCTGTGTGGGCGAAGCGCCTGGCCGAGCTGCCGATCATCGCGCAGGTGGGTGACACCGTGTTCGCCCATGGCGGCGTCTTGCCCCAGCACGCGCGGTACGGCATCGCCCAGATCAACGCCGAGGCGAAGGCCTGGATGCGCGGCGATGTTGCGGCTCTGCCTGTGACGCTTCGCGGCGCCGAGAGCCCCATCTGGACGCGACTGTATTCATCGGGTGACGCCGCCGCGAGCCGCTGCGCGACGCTGGCGCAGGCCTTGGATCTGCTCAAGGCGAAGCGCCTGGTCGTCGGGCATACCGTGCAGCGCGGCGGGCCAACGAGCGATTGCAACGGACAGGTCTGGCGCATCGACGTGGGCATGTCGGCGCATTATGGCGGCGCGCCCGCGGCGCTTGAGATCGTCGGCGATACGGTCCGGATTCTCAGCGCACCCTGATGGCAGGCCCGGCCTGTCAGAGCAGGCGCGCGACCGGCTCACCGTTCATCAACACCTTCGACGTCTTCAGGTCTTTGACCGTCGCGATCAACCAGCGGTTGGCGTCGACGCCGAAGCAGATCTCAAGGCGCGGCTGCGTGTCGCCGGGCTCATGGGGCGGATCGAGGTGGCCGAGCGTCGGGTTGGCCTCGTTGAGGGGCACGATGACGGCCTCGGCCTCGCCGTACTTGCCGCCCACGCGCCGCAGGTTGCCCTCGGCGTCCCAGGTGAAGCGGCGCGCCTCATCTGCGCCACCGCCACCGATCTCGCAGACGACCAGCTTGAAGATCCGCTCTGGTTCGCCCAGCGCGCAGGTCGGCACCAGCTGGCGCTTCCATAGATCCGGCGCCGTGGGAAACCGCGTGCCGCGGGGCACGATGGTCGTGTAGCGCTTGTCGTGGGTCTGAGGGTCGTAGGTCACGAAGGCGTAGTCGTGCACGATGAAGTCTGACTGCCCGAATTGGCCGGCGGCGAAGGCACAGGCGCCATACGCGACGGCTTCGAAGGGCTGCCAGGCGCGCACGCGATCGCGGCCGTAGCGCGCCTCGAAGACGCGATACACGTCGGGCAGCAGCGTCGAGCCCCCGACCATCAGCACCTCGTCGATGTCGGATTCGGCCAGGCCCGCGGCCTGGGCTTGCCGCGCGATGCCGTCGGCGCAATCTTCGAGGATCGCGTACAGATCGTTGGCGCGCAGGATGTCGATGATGTCGTCCTTGCTCACGTCGAGGAAGCTGCGGCGGCCGTCGTATGTGCTGCTGCGCGCGACCCTCTGCTGGGCGCGGGGCAGGCGCTCGGGCGCTTCGAGGGCGTAGGTCGCGTGCGCCTTGAAGTAGACCGCCTCTTTGACGCGCCGGGCTTCACCGAGCATCAGCCGGTACCACAGCTCGGCTTCACCGCCTTCGTCGCGATCCTCGACGACCACGCCCATGCGATCGGCGAAGGCGCGCATCAGCCAGTCGTCGATGGCGTTGCCGCCGACGGGTCGACCTTCCTTGGCGATGACCCGGCAGCGCCCGGCTTCGACATCGCGGGCGCCCAACTCGACGAGCGCCAGATCGAGCGTGCCCCCGCCGAAGTCGACCACGAGCACCCGGCGACCGGCGCCGCCGCCCAGGCCGTATCCGATCGCCGCTGCGACCGGCTCGTCGATGAAGCGCACCTTCTTGATGCCCAGCTTCTTGCTGATACCCGCCAGCTCGGCGCGATAGGCGTCATAGCTCTCGACCGGCGTGGTGATGACCAGCTCGCGGATGCGTTTGCCGGTGCTCTGCGCGGCGTGCCGCAGCAACTCGCGCAGGAAGATGCGCCCGATCTCACGGGCGCTGTAGGTGGTCTGGCGCACGCGGGCGAGGGTGCGATGGGGCGCGCGGCCCAGCTCGGCTTTGAAGCTGGGCGCGAAGTTGGGGTGACGCCAGCCCTCGTTCTGGGCCCAGGCGGCGCGGCCGATATGGGCCTGCTCGCCCCAGAAGGCGTTGCGCTGGAAGAAGCCCCAGCCGCCGATGCGCGTCCAGAAGTCATCGCCTTGGAGCAGATGCGTCGCTGAGGGCACAAGCCGCGGGGCCTCAAGGGGTTCGACGCGGCCGGGCTTGCGGCAAATGTCGATCAGCTCGAGCAGTCGCGGTCGATCTGCCTCGCTGTCCCAGCGCGCCAGGCCGGTGTTCGTCGTGCCCAAGTCGAGCGCCCAGCCGCTCATACGGCCGATGCCCGATTGAATCGATACAGCTCGGCTGGTCGATGGCCCACCGCGCGCTCCTTGCGACCCGTCGCGTCGAGCAGGCCCGTCGCGAGCATGCGCCGACGAAACGAGTCCTTGTTGAGCGGCCGCGCCAGAATCGTCTCGTGCACGGCCTGCAACGCGCGCAGCGTAAATGTACGTGGCAAAAGCTGAAATCCGATCGGGGAGTAGTCGAGCTTACCGCGGATGCGCTTGACGGCCATCCCCAGAATATCGGGATGATCAAAGCCCATGCGCATGGGCTGCTCGTCGGCGTCGACCACGGTGACCGGACCGCCAGCCTCGCCCGCCCAGGGCACGGTCAGCCGCGCGAGTTCAAGATCGGCGACGGCGTCGAGGGCGGAGTGAAACCGGGCGCGATCGACGAGGGCGTAGTAGGCCACCGCGATGACGCGCGTGCGCGGATCGCGCTGGATGCCGCCAAAGGTGAACAGCTGCTCGACGAAGACATCTTGCAGCGCCGCCTTGTCGCGTAGCAGGCGCGTCGCGGCGTCCTCCAGGGACTCGTCGATGCGGACGAAGCCGCCCGGCAACGACCAGGCGCCCTTGAACGGATACTGATCGCGGCGCAAGACGAGCGCGTGCAGCGCGCCATCGAACGCCGACAGCATCGCCACATCGACGGCGACCGATGGTCGATCGAAGGCGTCGGCGTCATAGGTCGCCAACCAGGCCTGCTCATCGAGAGTTGAGTCGTCGCTCATGGCGTTGTGCTCATACTTCCCTGATAGCATAGATGCCGGCTGCATCAAACTGGCAGTACAACAGTCCCTCGAGCGGGCGCGCGCACAACGATATCGGGCCATATGACCGCGTCCTGCACGGGCGCGTGTACCTGAGCGCCCGCGTGAATCGTCGCGTATGGCCCAATGGGCGCCGCGATGTGCGCGTTGGCGAGCACCAGGCACGGTCCGGTCAGCGGGGCGTCGACGCGGGCCGACGGGTGCACGCGCTGGCCCTGCGCGTTCGGCGCGGGCAGGTGGGGCGCAGGCAGTCGACCATCGAGGATGGCGCGATGTGCCGCCCGATACCGATCGGGGGTGCCTACGTCGATCCAGGTGCAGCCATCGGGCGCGAAGTCGCCATACAGCAGGGCGCCCTCGTCGAGCCGGGCACGATAGGCCGTCCGCAGGATGTCGCCGGGGCCCTCGGGCAGCGCCGCGATGAGCGCCGGCTCGACGATCTGCACTCCGGTAAACGCGCCCGACTCGACCGCCGACGCCAGGTCTGGCCCCTCGACCTCGGCGATACGCGCCAGGCGCCCGGCCGCATCGATGGCCACCTTGTTGAACGGTGAATCGGCCGGCACCCGACGCAAGATCAGCGTCGCCATCGCCCCGCGCGCTCGATGACGGGCCAGGTGTGGGGCGATGTCGAAGTCGAACAGCGCGTCGCCGTTGGTGATGATGAGCGTGCCCGATGGCAGCGCGTGGGCCAGGTGTCGCACGCCACCGCCCGTACCCATCAGCGTGGGCTCCGCGCGCACGATCACGTCGGGGGTGTGGGCGAAAGCGGCCTCCACCTGCGCGGCGAGGTGGTGGGCGTTGACCGCGATCCGGTCGACGCCGGCGCTGCGCAGCGCGTCGAGACCCCAGCTGAGCAAGGGCCGACCGGCCACGGGCACCAGCGGTTTGGGGTGATGCGCGGTCAGCGGCGCCAGCCGTGTTCCGCGCCCGGCTGCGAGGATGATTCCGTTGAGCATGTCGTCATATACCCTCCAAGAGCCCAACCCGCTATGCTCCCGCTGTGCGCCTTTCGACTCTCATGTTGCTGATGGCCGCCCCCGTCACCGCGCTGGTGTTTGGGTGTGGCCCCGGGACCGCGCCGGTGGACGATCCGCCCGACGGCGGACCCATCGACGCCGCGGTCGCGTCGCCGTTTACGCTCATCGTTGAGCCCATCTTGCCCGGCTTGGCGCCCCTCGATCGCCCGCTCACCCTGATCGCGCGTGATCTCGACACCGGGGCTGAGGTGGTGCGCGTGCTCCCGGTGGCCGGCGCTTGGCCGCAGCAGGTGAAAATCGAGGGCTTCGAGCGGGGGCGGTGGGTGATGCAGGTGTTCATCGACGACGACGGCGACGCGGTCTTTGACGACTGCCCCTTCCCCCCTCGGGCGACCGACCCCGAGCAGCTCGATGGCATCGACAGCTTCAGCGGCGAGGCGATCCTGCGGGTGGTGCCCGGCGGCACCGGCCAGGTCTTCGTCGAGCAGCGCATTTGTGGACCGGGCGCGCCCTCGACGGGGCTGCGCGGGCGCGTCGCCAGCCTCGACGACGCGCCGGTCGCCGGCCCGATCATGCTGTTCTTGGCACCCCAACCGGGCGCCGACGACATCGGGCCGGCCCTCCCGCCGCTGCGTGTCGTCCTGCAATCGGACGTGCTCGCGGCGCCGCTGGAGTTCTCGATCGGGCAGCTCGCGCCGGGCCGGTACGCCGTCAGCGCCTTCGCAGATCGCGATGGCGACGCGACGCCCTCGCCCTGCGCGTCGGTGGATTCGAGCAGCGTTGGGGGGGCGGATGTGCACCTCACGCCGACGCGGCTGATCACGATCGAGGCCGGCGAGCGGCCCAGCCTGGGCGATCCGTTGGTCTTGAGCCCGCGCGTCTGCCCGGACCCCTTGACGGGCCTCACCGGCACGGTGACGCTGCCGCCCGATTTGCCCGCCGATCCCGAGTTCGACGGCCCGTTGGGGCCCGTATCAGGCGCGCTTCGGCTGGCTTGGTTTCCCTCGATCAACGCCGAAGCCGTCGCGAACACCGCGATCCTCGACAGCATCGACGCGCGGCCTTTGCCGCATGCGTTCACGGTCACTGGGGTCCCCACCGGGGTCTGGCGCATGGTCGCCTGGATCGATCGGGACCGCGACGGCTCGTTTACGCCGTGTGGTGGGCTCGCGGGCATCGACGCGACCTGGGCGCAGGTCGAGGACGTGCACGTGGTCGACGGCGAGGTGCGCGAGCTGGCGCCGATCGTCTTGCAGCGCAACCCCTGCGATGCCGCCGCCGAGACTGGCCTGACCGGCACCCTCACCGTCGACGTCGAGCCGGGCGCGGTGGGCAGCGGGCGACCGGTGCGCGCCGAGCTCATTGCGCTCAATGGTGATCCCACGCGGTCGCTGCAGCTGGCCGACAACCACACGGCTTTGCCACCCGAGGGGCGCTTCATCGCCAGCGGCATCCCCGCGGGGCGCTACGACGTGGTCGTGTACGTCGACACCGATCGCGATGGCCGCCTCATCAGCTGCCGCCAGGCCGAATACGGTGATCGCGCCATCGCGCGCCGCGACGCGGTCACGGTCACGGCCGGACGCATCACCGCGCTCGGCGAGGTGATCGTGCAGACCGAGGCGTGCGCCGTGCCGCGTGCAGAGCTGCGGCCACAATTTAACTTCTCCGACAGCATCCCCCCCGAGATCGTGGCCGACCTGCGCTTCAATGTTCGTGAGCGCGGCGGGTGGGAGTTTGAGCGGAGGCTGCGCACGGGGGTCAGCGCGAGCGTCGACACCCTGTTCACGGAGTCCATCGATCTGGCGCCGGGCGATTTTCGACTCACCGCTTGGCTCGACACGGTGAACAACGGCGTCTTTGATGACTGCGACGCAGACGAGCCCGATCGGGTGGTCGCCCGACTCGACCTGAGCCTCGATGAGAATACGCCCGTCAGTAACCCCAATTTCGTCATGGATTTGGCCTGTGGGGTGCAGTAATTCACGCCCGCATAACCACCTGCACGCTGGCGCTGGGTGACACTTGACGTCATCGGGGTCAAGGTTGAATTGATTGCATATGCTGCCGTAATTAAGGCTGTATTTAGTTGGCCGCTGCCTCGTCGCGGGCGGTCCCGCAGTCGCCACACGCGTTGAGCAGGCCTTCATCGCCGTCGCCGTCGTCGTCGCTGCCGTTGCAGACCTCGGCCGGGACCGCGCCACACGCACCACAGGCGTTCGATACGCTCTCGTCGAGGGCGCCGCCGCAGGGGCTCCAATCGCCGCCCACGCGCAGCCGCTCGGCGGCAAGCCAGACGCCCTTGCTGCCGAGGCATCGCCGCGGGATCAGCGCCTCGTCGACGTCGCTATCAGTGTTCCATGAGCGGCGCGCAGGCGGCAGGGCGCGCGTCAGGGCCCGCGTCCATCATCTCGCTGACCGTCGGAAACGGCGGCACGCAGCCCTATCGAATCAGACACAGGCCGAGAGCGACGCGCATATAGGTCCCCCCGCGCGCAATCGAAGGCGGGCGAGAGGCAGAGGCGAAAACTTCGCTGAGATCGTCTGGCGCCCGTCCACGGCCCGGGATGCAGCGGACCGCCCGTGCGGCGGTGTGTCACGCGGGTTGGGTCCCATTGGCGAGCTGACCCGCAGGTGGCGCGGTTGTCGAGCTATAGGCGAGTGAAATCAAAGGCCTGGCGTGTTCGACTGCCGTGCTCCGTCGCCCATCGAGTCGGCTGACCGACCCGTGAGTCACAAGATTTGACGTGTGTTTTCCAGGAGCGCTAGCTTGACGATGTTTCGGCCGTCGCAGCGTGTAGATGGATGGGTTGCGAGCGGGCGTGGGGGATTTTCATAAATGCAGACGCAGCCTGGCCCACAACCAGCGAACCGACAATCAGTCGACCGACAACCAGTTGACCAACAGGCGCTTGGTCACGAACGGGGGCCCCGGCACCGCGGGTGGCGCGATTGGGCCAAGGCGGGCTTGCTGCTCGCGATGTTCTCGGCCTGCGGGCAGTCTTCGGGCTGCTCGGGCTGCGAGAGCGAGGGCGATCCGTTCCCCGACAAGGATCGCATCCACTCCGCGATTCAGGTGCGCCTGGCCGAAGACGGCATCGCCTTCCTCGAGGAGAACCTCGAGCCCGTGCTGGACGAGGTGCTGCCCGACGGCCTCGCGATCTGTATCCCTGGTCAGGGCGGCGACATCATCGGGTTGGTGCAGTGGGGCTTCTGCGCCGATATGTGCGATGACGGCTCGCAGGGCTGCCAGGCGAACATCGCCCTCGGCGGCATCGACCTGGAGCCGGTCGAGCCGGGCACCCTGCGCGCCACCATCGTCTTCGATCAGCTCGCGTTCGACATCCCGGTCTTCGCCAACCCCATCGTCGACTGCACCATCAGCATCGACGCGCCGGGCTTCCCCGTGCAGGTCGATGTCGATCTGACGACGCCCGATCCCACCCGCGACCTGACCTTCTCCATCATGGATCCGGTCTTCCGCCTGGCCGATCTGAACTTGCGCCTGCAGGGCAATGGTGGCTTCCTCAGCCCGCTGTGCGACCTGATCGACGGGGTCATCAACTTCCCGATCATTGGCGACCTGATCTTCGATCTGCTGCAGGGCTTCATCGAGGGCCCGCTCGCCGACCTGCTCTCCGGCTTCATCGACGACTTCACCTGTCGCACCTGCGAGGACGCGGGCGACTGCCCGATCGAGGGCGGCGTGCAGTGCGTCGACGGTCAGTGCCAGCTCGACGGGCAGTGCATCCCCGCGCCGCTCGGCATCGAAGGGCTGCTGTCTCTCTCTGATCTGGCGGGCGACTTCTACAGCGTCGGCACGACCCCCGACATCGGCTACCTCATCACGCCCGGCAGCTACGTCGACGTCGAGAACGGCGGCCTGAGCCTGGGCATCATCGGCGGCGCGACGTCGGAGCGTGATCGCTGCGTGCCCGTGCGCGCTCAGCCGCTCACCGACGAGCCGCCCCGGGCGGCGTTGCTGCGCGGCAACCTCGATCCTGCCGGTCGCAGCTTCGAGGTCGGCTTTGGCATCACGGGGCTGTTCCTCGAGCACGCAATGTGGGCGACGTTCAACGGCGGCGGGCTGTGCATCGCCATCGCCGGCGGCCAAATCGAGCAGCTCAACGCCGGCACCCTGGGCGTCGCGCTGCCGGGTCTGCGCGCGCTGACCCGCGATCCAAACACGGCCATCGCGGTGACGCTCTCGCCCCAAGAGATCCCGACGTTCCGCATCGGCGCCAACACGACGCGCGCAGATCCCGACAACGAGGGCCAGTTCGTCCTCGACGATCCGTTGCTGACGCTCGAGATCAGCGACCTGTGGATCGACTTTCACGCCTTCATGGAGGGGCGCTGGACGCGCATCTTCAGCCTGCGCGCCGACGTCGTCGTGCCCATCGGCCTGGCCTTCGCGCCCGACAACGGCATCATCCCGATCATCGGCGATCTGGGCGGCGCGCTGCAGAACATCGAGACCGCCAACGGCGAGATCATGACCGACGATCCGCAGCGCCTGGCCGCGCTGTTGCCGGTGCTCATCGGGCCGCTGCTCAACGGCGCGCTCGAGGGCCTTTCAGAGCCCATCGTGGTGCCCGACATCATCGGCTACCAGCTCAGTCTCCAAGAGAACTCGATCGCCGGCATCGAGGAGAACTCGATGATCGGCCTGTTCGCGAACCTCGAGCGCGCGCCGGCCGAGGGTGAGGGCTATCGCGCCGCCGTGCAGACGACAGCCGAGGTGGTCGAGCGACACATCCCGCCGACGGCGCGCTTCGAGTTGGATGGCGACGACACATGGAAGCGCCCGTGGGTCCGACTGGTCGTCGACGCCTTTGCCGGAGAGGTGGACGACCCCGAGATGGAGTTCTCGTGGAAGGTCGATGGCATGTCGTGGAGCCTGTTCACGCCGGCCAGCAGCTTGGGCAATGGGACCGTGATCGTCCGCAGCCCCGCGTTCCTGCTACAGGGCAAGCATCAGATTCAGGTGCGCGCCCGCCGCGTCGACGACTACAAGACCCTCGATCCCACCCCGGCCGTCGTCGAGGTCATCATCGACAGCATCGCGCCCAACGTCGCGCTGCATCAGGCTGACGGCAAGGTCGACTTCGAGATCGACGACATGGTCAGCGCCGCCGAAGACCTCACGGTCGAGGTGCGCATCGATCAGGGCGCGTGGGCGTTGACGACCGCGCGCAGCGTCGATGTCGAGGCCGGTCAGCGCGTCGAGGTGCGGGTGACCGATGAAGCCGGCAACGCCCAGACCACGGGCCTGCAGACCCGCGAAGACGCGCTCATCGGGCGCCGGCCGCCCCAGGCCGACAACATGGGCGGCGGCGGCTGTGGCGATTGTGGTGGCGGCTGCAGAGTCGCGCAGAGCAGCAACAGCGAGCTGTGGTGGATCGCGGTGCCGATCGGCCTGCTCGGCCTGCGTCGTCGGCGCCGGTGGATGCTGGTCGCGCTCGCTGCCGGGCTCATCGTGAGCGGGTGTGACGACGAGACGCCCAAGCGAGATGGCGACGACGACGCCGGCATGCGCGACGCGCTGCCGCCCGACTGCGTCGAAGACATCGACTGCGCAGATCCCAACCTGGTCTGTCAGGACGGCGACTGCGTCGCACAGGGCTGCACCGAGGCGGCTGATTGCGCGGGCATGGACTGCGAGGGCCGCGATGCCACCTGCAACGCCGCGGGCATCTGCGAGTGCGAACCCTTCTGCGCCGGTGGCTGCGGCGACGGCGACTTCTGCTGCTTCGCGCGCAACGCGTGCGAGTCGATCCCCGACGGCATGTGCGACGGCGTCGACACCTGCCCGCCGGGTTATGATCGGGTCTTGCTCCAGGACGGCGTGGTCAACCCCGAGACGTGTCAGGCCGAGGGCGCGCAATGCGAATGCGTCGAGCGCAGCGCCATTGAGTTGGGCCTCGTCGGCCGTCACAGCGACCTGGTGGTGGTCGATGGCGTGGCGGTGCTCAGCGGGTATGCCGAGAAGTTCGGCGACCTGGTGGTGGGCAAGTTCGACGACATCGACGGCGTGCAGTGGCGGTTCGTCGACGGCGTGCCCGAGGGCGGCGAAGTTGTCGGCGCGCCCAGCGGCCCGCGCGGCGGTGTCGAAGACGCGGGCCCCAACGTGGGCACCTGGACGAGCATGGCCGCCGGCCCCGATGGATCGCTGCACGTCGCGTATTACGACGTCGACAACCAGGCGCTCAAGTACGCGCACGGCGCCCCGGCGAACGCCGGCTGGACCTGGCGCACCGTCACCCTCGACGACACCGGCAACGCGGGGCAGTTCAACAGCATCAGCGTGGGCCCCAACGGCGTGCCCGGCATCGGCTATCGGGTCGGCAGCGTGGTCGAAGGGGCGCAGTTCTTCAGCGAGCTGCGGTATCGCTTGGCGAAGAACGACGCGCCCGGTGCCGGGGTCGACTGGAACCCGGCGTTCGTCGTGCAACGCCGCGAGATCGCCGCTGAGGATCCCACCACGGGCGACTACCCCGAGGGCACCGGCCTGTTCACCAGCCAGACGCGCGGCAACGACGGCCTGCCCATCGTGGCCTGGTACGACCGCACTCTGGGCGCGCTCTGGGTTGCGCGCTTCGAAGAGGTCGGCTTCGGCGAGCCCGAGATGCTGGCCGGCTGGGGACACCCCAACGAAGAGTTGGACGGCGATATGGGCACCAACGTCGACATCGCCGTCGACGACCAGGGCGAGCTGCATCTGTGCTTCCAGGACGGACGCACCGACAGCCTGCGCTATCTGGTGCCGGGCCTGGGCGTCAACGCCGTTGTCGACGACGGCACCCGGGTCAACGAGGGTCGCGGTTACGCCGTGCATGTCGTCGGTGAGGACTGCAACATGCGCCTGACTGCCGACGGCGCGCCCGTGATCGTCTATCAGGACAGCACCGGCCACGACCTGCTCGTGGCGCGTGGCGACGGCATGGGCGGCTGGATCCGCCGGGCGTTGCGCGGGCAAGAGGCCATGTATCGCGGGGCCTTCGGCTTCTACACCCGCGCCCGCCTCGACGGAGACATGCTGTGGATCAGCAATTGGGTCTACGCCAACGAAGAGGCGCCGGCCACGCAGCGCCTTGAGGTTTACGCCGAAGAGCTCTGAGCAGCATCCTGCTGCCCCGCCTGCCACCCGCGGTCCCGCGTGTGGTCGCGCTTGTAGCCGCCATCAATCCGTGTTGAAAATATGCCGGCGTATCTTCAAGGCTGCGGTGCGTCTGGGGAGATCAACACGTGGCGATGTACTGCCCGACATGTCAGCGACGCGCACCCGCCGGCGGCCAGCGATGTCTCTATGACGAGACGAGGCTGCGCCCGGATCCGCGCATTGGCATGCAGCTCGGAGCCCTTCACCTCGCCGAATTTAGTGAGCAGCAGGCCCTGGGGCCGACCTATCGCCTGCGTGGCAGCGACGAGATGCTGCTCGTCTTCGAGGGCGAAGAGATCGATCCGGCGGCTGACTTTGAGGCATATGTCGCCGAGATCGAGCGGCTGCACGAGGTCGACGTTCCCCAAATTCGTCGGATCACCGCGGTGGGCGAGGCGGCGGGGCTGCGGTTCTGCATCCAACGCTCCTCGGATGGGATCCCGCTGGCCTGGGTGCTCGACGAGGCCGAAGGGCAAATCTCGCTGGGCACCGTCGTGTTCATCCTGCAAGAGGTCGCCCAGGGGCTCGCGGTCGCGCATCGGCGCGGGGTGGCCCATGGCGGGCTCAGCTCGGACTGCGTGCGCTTGATGGGCGGGGTGGATGCCTACGGCGTAGTCGTCGATGGCTTCGCGACCGTGCGCCTGCGTGCGTTGGGCGATAAGCCGCATCCGGTCGGACAGTACGCCGCGCCGGGGGCGCAGGCGCGGGCGCCGGCGCCCCCGGACGATCTCTACGCGTTGGGGGTCATAGCCTTCGAGTTGCTGGCCGGTCAGCACCCATATCGGCACGCGCAGTACAGTCGATACGCGATCCCAGGCTTACACAAGATCGTCGACGGCATGCCCGAACCGATCTGTGCGCTGGTGGCGGGGCTGCTCGATTTGCGCCCCAACCAGCGGCCCACGGCGGCGCACGCGGCCACGCTGCTCGGGGATCTCGATTTGCCCGATATGCTGCTCACGCTCGTGCCTGATCCGGGCACGACGGGCGAGCGGCTTCGGCGCCTCAAACAGCCCACGACGCCGTCCCAGACGCCGACCCAGACGCCGACCCAGACGCCGACCCAGACGCCGACCCAGACGCCGACCCAGACGCCGACCCAGACGCCGACCCAGACGCCGACCCAGACGCCGAGCCAGACG
>JBNMOZ010000064.1:0-15238 GCA_051276005.1 Bradymonadia bacterium
CCCCCCGGTCGCCGGCGTGGCGCTCGGGGTTGGTTGCGCGGTTGGGATCGCAGTTATATTCGCGGGTGATCTCGGCGCGGCGCAGGATGCGGCGATAGCTGATCTCACCGACAAAGGCGAAGAGCTCGGGGCCGTCATCCCCACCGATTATCATGGGCTGGACGCTGTCGATCACTTCGGCGGCCGATGCCGGCCCGACGCTCATCCCCGCCAGGGCGAACGCCCATCCCAACCGCCGCATGTGTGCTCTCCTCGCTCGATCAGGTCTCGCGCAGCCCCAGCTCTTTCATCTTGGTTTGCAGGCTCTTGCGCGAGATCTCGAGGGTCTTGGCGGCCCGGGTCACGTTGCCGCCCGTCGAATCCAGCGCCCGCTCGATCATCTCGCGTTCGAGGCGCTGGGTGGTCATCTTGACGGCATCCTTGAGCCCGGTCACGCCGACGCGCGGGATCGCCACCGTCATGCGTGGACCGCTCGAGCTGGTGCGCAGCTCGGCCGGCAAGTCTTCGGCCTCAATGCGCGGCCCCTCACAGAACAGCAAGGTGCGCTCGAGCACGTTCTCGAGCTCGCGGATGTTGCCTGGCCAGTGATAGCCGAGCAGCACGTCGAGGGCCCCGTCGCTGATGCCATCGATCGTTCGCCCCAGCCGCACCGCGTAGCGCGCCAGAATGTGAGTGACCAGCGTGGGGATGTCATCGAGTCGGTCGCGCAGCGGCGGCAGATGAATGGGCACCACGTTGAGGCGATAGAACAGGTCGTCGCGGAAGTGGCCGTCCTTGACCTGCTGCGCCAAGTCGCGATTGGTCGCCGTGACCAGGCGCACCTGAACGCGGCGGGTGGTGATGCCGCCCACCCGCTCAAACTCGCTCTCCTGAATCGCCCGCAGCAGCTTGACCTGCATCTCGGTGGAGATCTCGCCGATCTCGTCGAGGAACAGCGTGCCCTTGTCGGCCAACTCGAAGCGGCCGGGCTTATTGGTGGCCGCGCCGGTAAACGCGCCCTTCTCATAGCCAAACAGCTCCGACTCGATGAGCGTGTCGGGGATCGCGGCGCAGTTGACCCGGATGAACGGCTTGTCGGCGCGATCAGAGTGGGTGTGCAACGCCTTGGCGATCAGCTCCTTGCCCGTGCCGCTCTCGCCGGTGATGAGCACCGTCGAGGGGGTCGCGGCGACCTTGGCGACGATGTCGAAGACCTTCTGCATCGCCGGCGCTGCGCCGATGAGCCCGAAGCGCCCGGTCTGCGCGTCGCTGCTCGACTGCGATGCCCGCGGCGCCCGATCGCTGAGCTGTCGGGTGCGCAGGGCCTTGGCGACGACAGCCGTCAGCTCGTCCTTGTCGTAGGGCTTGGTGATGAAGTCGAAGGCGCCGATCTTGAGCGCCTCGACGGCGGTGTCGACGGTGCCATGGGCGGTGATCACGATGACCGGCAGCTGCGGATCGCGCTCCAGCAGCGCGCGCAACAAGCCCATCCCGTCCAGGTTGGGCATGCGCAGGTCGGTGATGACCACGTCGAAGGGCTCGGCGCCGAAACGCTCAAGGCCCTCGACGCCGTCGGCCGCGAGCCGCACCGCATAGCCTTCCCGCCGCAGCAGGGCGCCAAGCAGCTTGCGCAGGTTCACTTCGTCATCGACGATTAGGATTCGGTGGCCCTCAGGGCTTGGCTTACTCATGCTCGCCGATGGTAGCGCCCACGTCCGCGTGGCGATATGCCTGTCTTGGTTGTAGTCTGCGAGCGTGTTGCGGCGACTCGTGTCCATTCTCGTCATCGCCCTGCTGGGCGCGGCCTCGCCTGCCCTCGCGGGCGATGGCGATTTGGTCTGGCGTACCTTGGACTTGCCACACTTCGAACTGCATTATCCGCAGGGCATGGAGCGGGTCGCTTTTCGCGCGGCGCGCATGTGCGAAGAGGCCTACTCGGTGCTCACGCCGCTCTTCGATCATGTGCCCGATCGCAAGGTTCAGGTGCGGTTGACCGACTTCGGCGACTTCTCCAACGGCTCCGCGACGGCCCTGCCCTACCCCCGCATCAACCTGTTCGCCGCGCCGCCCACCCTCGACGGCAACCTCAACGACTACGACGATTGGCTGCGCCTGCTCATCTTTCATGAGTACGCCCATATTCTGCAGCTCGACAACCGCAGCGGCCTGCCCGCGTGGCTCGGCTTCCTCTTCGGCGGCAGCATCGCGCCCAACCAGAACCTGCCGTCGTTCGTGCTCGAAGGCGAGGCGGTCTGGGCCGAGGGGCTCACGTCGGGCCGCGGCCGGATTCGCTCGGCGATCTTCCGCGGCATCCTGCGCGCGCAGGCTTTGGAGGGCGTGCTGCCGACCATCGACCAGATGGTCCACGCGCCGCTGACCTTCCCCGGCGCCAACGTCTGGTACATGCACGGCGGGCACTTCTTCGACTGGGTCGGGCGCACGCGCGGGCAGCAAACGGCGGCGCAGACCCACGACGCCATGAGCGACGAGCTGATCCCGTTCTCGTTGAACCGGTCGATCTTCGAGGCGTCCGGTCAGATCGTCGTCGACCTGTTTCGGGCGTGGAAGGCCGATCTGACCGCCAAGGCCCAAGGCGAGCGCCAAGCGGTGGTCGACGCGGGCCAGACGCCCACTGTCGCGTTGACCACCACCGGTCAGACGCATGACAACCCGCGCTTCACGCCCCAGGGCACACTGCTCGCCTTCGTCTCGGCGCCCGAGGTGATCCCGAGCATCTACACGGTGCTGCCCGACGGCGCGCTGCGACGCACCATCGACGTCGACGGCATGAACCGCTTTGACGTATGCCGCGCCGGCAACCTGGTGCTCTACGACCTGCCGCAGTTGCACACCGGGGCGTACAGCGTCTTCGATATCTTCGCGGTTGATCGCGCGACGGGTCTGCGCCATCGGCTCACCCGCGGACAGCGAATGCGCGAGCCCACCTGCAGCCCCGACGGGCGCTGGGCCGCCGCCGCTCAGATTCGCGCGGGCCGCACCGTGCTGGTCGAGATCGATCTGGGCACGGGCGCCGTCGAGACCCTGCATGACCCGGGCGATCTCAACCAGGTGGCCTACCCGGTCTACACCCCCGATGGGCGCAGCGTCGTCTTCGAGCGGGTCAGCCAGCGGCACGGGCGCGACCTGGTGGCGGTCGACCGCAGCAGCAAAGCAATTGAGGCCATTACGAGCGATGCGGCCCTGGAGCTGCATCCGCGGTTCTCGCCCGATGGCCGCTGGTTCATCTATGCGAGCGACCGCGACGGCATCTTCAACCTATATGCGCACGCCTGGACGCCAGGCGCCGGCGGCGACCTGAGCCAGGGCGAGGCAACCTGGGGACGCGCGCAGCGGGTGACGCGCGTCGTGACCGGCGCGCTGGATCCCGAGATCACGCCCGACGGCCTGCACGTCGTCTTTCGCATGCTGACGGCGCACGGCACCGATCTGCATCGCGCGCTCTTTGCCCCCGGCCTGACGCCGCCGCCCTCGGATGAACCCGACGTCCTGCGCGCCGATCCGGGCGAGGCGCCGATCGCGAATCGTGACTATGCGGCCCTCGAGACGCTGTGGCCGGTGGCCTGGAGCCCGACGTTTACGTTCTCGAACATCGAGTCTGCGGTGACCCAATTGGGCATCGATCTGGAGACCGGCGATGCCGCCGGCTTGCACTTCTTGGTGGGCGGCGTGCAGACGACCCCCGAAGAAGACGCCTTGGCGGTGTCGGGCAACTACTCGTACACCGGCTTTCGCGCCGGCCTGAACGTGAGCGCCAGCCATAACACCCGCAGCCGCGCCAACGGGGCGCTGCACGGCAGCCTGCCGCAGCCCTGGCGGGAGCGCGTCAGCAGCTTTGGGTTTGGCGTCAACCTGCCCTTCCAGCGGGCCGGCCGCGGCGCGTCGGCCTCGCTGCGCTACAGCTACACGATCTATCGACCCGCCGAGAACGTCGATGCGCTCCACAACCCGTTCGACACGGCGCCGTCATTGCCGCCCGGCGAGCAACGCGGCTCGCTCGCGGCGTCACTGCGCTACGGCGACATCGACGCCGCGCCCTTCGCCATCTCGAGCGAGTCGGGCCGCGCGATGGGGGCGACCATGCGGGTGCGCCATCCCCAGTTGGGCGGCGAGCTGCAGACCGCTGAGCTCTTCATCGACTACACCGAATATGTCGACCTGTGGTGGCGGCACGCGCTGGCCGTTCGCATGGTGACCGCGTTCGGTCGCGCGCAGAGTGACAGCCGCGTCTTCTACAGCCTCGGCGCGCCGCCCGAGCGCAACGTCGTGCTCGACGCGCTCGACGAGGTCTTCTTTGGCACCACGTTCTTGCGGGGCTATCCGGCCGGCACCGTGCGCGGCGATCGCTACGCCCTCTTGACGGCCGAGTACCGCATGCCGCTCGTCGACATCTTCCGCGGGCCCGATACGGTGCCGCTGTTTCTGCAACGCATGAAGCTGGCGCTCTTTACCGACTGGGGTCAGGCCGATACAGCGCCCCTCGAGCCGCTGCCAAGCGCCTTTAAAAAGAGCGTCGGCGCAGAGTTGGTCACCGACGCGATCCTCGCGTGGCGGCTGTCGATGGTGGTGCGGCTGGGCTACGCCTGGGGGCTCAACGCCGGATCAGCGGACCAGATGTACTTCTTCGTGGGCAACTGGTTCTGATTCGAGGGAGACGATGGGGCCGCGATCGCCGTCTCTTCAGACGCCGAAGGCCCACTGGCCGTAGCCCCAGGTCGACGCTGAGGGATCAGGACGAGCGTCGCAGCGCGCAGGCCCCATAGCGGGCACTGCGGCTTTGAAAGACGCTAGTCGTCGGAGGGCGTCTCGCCGTTCACGCGTTCGCGCAACTCTTTACCAGTCTTGAAGAACGGCGCGCGTTTGGCGGCCACGAAGACCTCTTCGCCCGTCTTCGGGTTGCGTCCGCGGTAGGCGGCGTAATGCCGAACCTCGAACGATCCAAAACCACGAATCTCGACGCGCTCTTCATCACGAAGGGCGTCGGTCATGGCCTGGAAGATCGTGTTGACGACGATCTCGGCCCGCTTGAGGTTGAACCCCTCACGCCGGGCGATGATCTCGATCAGTTCGCCTTTCGTCATCTCTTCACGCCCCTTCGTTCAGCACCCCGCATCTTCCAACCCTTTGAAGTCATTCGCAAGATCTCTTTTTTAACGCGACAGAAAATGCGCCTCTGCGCGCCCAGCCTCACGGTCGGAACAGGGCATGGAATTGCCTGGACTTTCCTGCTAACATGCGCCGCCCAAAAACGTCCGCTACATGCCCATCCCCGCAGGAGTCTGCCATGATCACGGTCAGCGAAGTCTCCATGAGCTTCGGCCCGCAGGTTCTCTTCGAGAATGTGCACGCCACCTTCAACGCCGGTGAGCGCTACGGCTTGGCCGGCCCCAACGGCTCGGGCAAGTCGACGTTCATGAAGATCGTCTCTGGCGATCTCGAGGCGACCTCCGGCCACATCAGCCGGCCCAAACGGGTTGGCGTCCTGCGCCAGGACCAATACATCTTCGACGAGCACAAGATTCGCGACGTGGTGCTCATGGGCAACGCGCGGCTGTGGAAGGTGCTCTCCGAGAAGGAAGCGCTGCTGGCCAAGGGTGATGATCTCAGCGACGACGAGGGCGTGCGCCTCGGCGAGCTCGAGATGATCATCTACGAAGAGGACGGCTACACCGCCGAGGCCGAGGCCGAGGAGCTGCTGTCGGGTCTGGGCATCGAAGAGAAGCACCACCACGAGCTGCTCAAGACGCTGCAGGGCGGCGACAAGGTGCGCGTGCTGATCGCGCAGGCGCTCTTCGGCAACCCCGAGGCGCTGCTGCTCGACGAGCCCACCAACGCCCTCGACATCGCCAGCATCCGGTGGCTCGAAGAGTTCTTGCTTGAGTACGAAGGCGCGCTGGTCGTCATCAGCCACGACCGCCACTTCCTCAACGCGGTGTGCACCAAGATCGCCGACATCGACTACGAGACGATCATCATCTACCCGGGCAACTACGACGACATGGTCGAGGCCAAGGCCAAGGCCCGCGGCTCGCTCGAGATGGTCAACGCCGCCAAGCAGCAGAAGATCGAGCAGCTGCAAGACTTCGTGCAGCGCTTCCGCGCCGGCTCCCGCGCCAGCCAGGTCAAGAGCCGTGAGAAGTCGCTGAGCCGCGAGAAGCAGGCCCTCGCCGACCTCAAGCGCTCCAACATCGCGCGCCCGTTCATTCGCTTCGACATCGCCCGCCCCAGCGGCAAGCAGGTGTTGGCGATCGACGGCGTCAGCAAGCAGTTCGAGCATCAGGTCATCGTCGATGACTTCCACTTCAACGTCTTTCGTGGCGAGAAGATCGCGATCCTCGGCAAGAACGGCGCGGGCAAGACGACCTTGATCCGCATGCTCATGCAAGAGATGGAGCCCGACCTCGGCGAGGTCACCTGGGGCTATGAGACCCAGAAGGGCTACCTGCCGCAGGACCACGCCGAGATGATCGAGAAGAACGATCGTACCGCGCATTCGTGGCTGTGGGACTGGAACACCGACGCCACCGAGCAGGAGCTGCGCAGCCTGTTTGGCCGCCTGCTGTTCACCAAGGAAGAGCCGTTCAAGAAGACCAAGGTGCTCTCGGGTGGTGAGACGGTGCGGCTGCTGCTCGCGCGGCTGATGATCGTCAAGCCCAACGTGCTGGTGCTCGACGAACCGACCAACCACCTCGACCTTGAGGCGATTCGCTCGCTGACCGAGTCGCTGCAGAAGTACGAGGGCACGCTCATCTTCGTGACCCACGACCGCAACATGGTCTCGCAGGTCGCCACGCGTATCCTCGAGATGGGCACCGAAGGTATTCGCGAATTGAGCCCCGAGCAGTTCGACGCGGGCGAGTTCATGACCAAGCACAAGAAGTATCGTAAGCAGAAGGCGGGCTGGTAGGTCACTGTCGACAGTCTGTTCAGCGGCTCGCTTCTGATTCGCCGCGCCAGACCGTCAGCGTCGCCTGATCGCTTCGCTCAGCTCGACCCGCTTCGCGTACAGTTCGATCACCTTCGCCCTGAGGCCTGTCATATCGCCCGAGGATGCCATTGAGCCGGGACGCCAAAAAACCCGCCGGCACTGAGGTCATCCTCGGCGACACCGATGACGGGTGGGACGCTGCGTCCAAACCGGTGGCGACCCCGACCGTCACGATCCCCACCAGCGGTGGCGGCGACTACGAGGTCCTCGGCGACCTGGCCCGCGGCAGCATGGGCGCCATCAAGATCGCCCGCGATCGCTCCCTGCAGCGGCTGGTCGCGCTCAAGATGCTCGACCCGACGAGCAGCTTGCCCAACGCCGCCGCCCGCTTCCTCGACGAAGCCCGCATCACCGCGCAGCTGCAGCATCCCAGCATCGTGCCGGTCTACGCCATCGGCACCATCGGCGACGATCCGTACTTCACCATGCAGCTCATCGAGGGTCGCACCCTGCGCGACGTCGTCGACAAGATCGCCCAGCGTCAGCCCGACGACCTGGTGCGCTACGGCCGGGTGCGGCTGCTCAACGTGCTGATTCAGGTGTGCAACTCCATCGCCTACGCCCACAGCCGCGGCGTCATCCATCGCGATCTCAAGCCCGCCAACATCATGCTCGGCGAGTTCGGCGAGGTCTTCGTGATGGACTGGGGGCTCGCCAAGATCATCAAGAGCAGCGTCGAGCGGCCGGTCGTCGGGGGTCGACCCGATCAGGCCGGGTTCAACACCCGCATCGGCGACGTGACCGGCACCCCCGCGTACATGGCGCCCGAGCAAGCGATGGGCCTGGTCGACGCGCTCAGCGAGCGATCTGACGTCTTCGCCCTCGGCGCGATCTTGTATGAGCTGCTCACCGGGCGTCCACCGTTCGTGGCCGACTCGATGATCGCGACGCTGCGGCTGGCCCAGCATGGGCAAATTCAGCTGCCCAGCGCGGTGGCCCCAGAGGCCGATATTCTGCCCGCGCTGGAGGCGGTCACCATGCGCTGCCTGGCGCGCGACCCGATGGATCGCTACGCCAGCGCTGGCGAGCTGCGCGACGAGATCGAAGGCTGCGTCACCAACCGCCAAACGATCATGCACCGCGTTCGCGGCACCGCGAGCGTCCTGCGCAAGGCCGCCCGCGCCGGACAACGGTTCCGCGAGTTGGCGCGCACTCGCCGCCAGACCGCCCGCACCATCGCCACCACCGAAGCCCTGCGGTTGCCGTCGGATCCGATCGAGATGATCGAGGCCCATTGGGCCGACGTGGCGGCGCTGCGGCTCGTCGAGGCCGAGCTCGATTCGCTCTTCGATCAAGCGGTCGCGCAATTCCACCAGGTCCTGAGCGAGCAGCCCGACAGCATCGGCGCCCAAGAAGGCCTGCGCGACCTGTTCTGGTATCGCTTCTTGGAGGCCGAGCGCTTTGGCGACGATCGCGCCATGGCGGTGTATCGCAGCTTGGCCGCACAGCACGATCCCAACGCGGTTTTGCGCGCAGCGATCGAGGGCCGCGGCGAGCTCAACCTGAGCGTCGATCCCACCCCATCACATGCCGAGATCGTGGCGCTGACGCAGGGCCCGCTGCACGTCAGCGCCGCTGAGCCACAACCGATCCAGGACGCGATCGCCATGGGCAGCTGCCTTTTGCGGCTGCAGGCGCCCGGCCATGTGCCCACGATCGCGTCGCTGTGGATCGGTCGCCAAGAGACGGTCGAGCTGAGCGTGCGGCTGCCCCGCATCGAGCGCCTGCCGCAAGACATGGTCTATGTGCCCGGCGGCTCATTCTGGCGCGGGACGCGGCTGGATTTCGTCAAGGGGCCGCCTCGCCTGCGGATGCATCAAGACGCCTTCTGCATCGCGCGCACCCCGGTGACCATCGCCGAGTGGGCGGCCTTCGTCGACGCCGGCCCCGGCGCCGATCTGCGCCTGCCGCCCGCCGCCGACTGGCAGGTCGATCGCGACGGCCGCGCCTATCCGGCCCAGCCCGCGCAAAACCCGATGACGGGCCTGTCGTTGCGGCTGATTCGCGCGTATTGCCAGTGGCGCACCGACCTGGACGCCCTGCCCTGGCGGCTGCCGACGGCGGGCGAGTGGGAGAAGGCGGCCCGGGGCGCGGACGGTCGCTGCTTCCCCTGGGGCGACGTCTGGGAGCCGATGTTCTGCCGCTGCGCCGAGAGCCCCGAAGGCGGCGCCCCCGGCGCGGTGGGCGCCGAACGCGACGTGAGCGTCTATGGTGTGCACGATCTGGCCGGCGGCGTGCGCGAGTGGACGCGCACCGAGCACCCTCGCGATCCTCGCCGCCGCGTCATCAAGGGGGGCGGTTTTCTGAGCAGCCGACCCCACTGCCATCTGGGCGCGGCCACGTTCAGGCGGATGGACCACGGCGCCGTGGATCTGGGCTTTCGGTTGGCCTTGGACGCGAGCGCCGTCTTCGACTGAGCCCTGGTCTCGCCCGAGCCCTGGTCTCGCCCGAGCCCTGGTCTCGCCCGAGCCCTGGTCTCGACTGAGCCCGGCAGCGTCGCCTCAGCGCTGATTGCGTTGATTCTCAACCCGCCACTCATGCCCGCAGGCCCCGCACTCCAGCTTTTTGGACCGGTCGGGCGCGGTCTGCAATGAATCACAACGCGGACAAGGCGTGCCCGCCGCGCCCATCGTCAGCACGTCGCTGCCGTGTTCGAGCACATCTGACAGCGCGTCGCCCCCGACCAGCACGCGCACCCCGAAGAAGATGCCCGCCACCAAGAAGAGCACCGTGAAGCCCAGCCAGATTGGGTCGGCCAGCAGGTGCGCGGGGAAGTTGGGGGTTGGGGCGCCGATGCCCTGCGCGTAGGCGAAGTACTCGCCGACCACCAACGAGAAGAGCGAGCCGAAGATGAGCACGCGCAGCTGCGCCGGGCTGCCGATGGCGCCGACGATGCGCGCCCCGACCCCCGCCAACGTGCCGACCACGGCCGCCCCGAAGCCCAGATGCGCCGGCAGCAGGCCCCGCGCGAACGCGTAGATCGTACCGCCCAGGATCGCGCCGCCCACGATGCCCGCCAGGGGCCTGAATCGGTCGGTGTCGCTCATCGCAGTGCCCCACTCATCGCAGTACACGAATCATTTGCAGTGCGACGCGTCGCAGCGCCGCTCATCGCAGCGCCACGCATCGCGGTGCCACTCATCGGACGGTTGGGATGCCGACGATGTACGGCGGATCCGGCGGCGCGTCGGCGTCCTGGTTGAGCACGGCCAGCGTGACTCCGCCCACGACGACGGCGGCCCCGGCCCAGACCCACCAATGCCCGTACCAGGGCGTGGCTTCGACGGGCGCGATGATCGGCGCATCGAGCAGGGGCACCAAGATGGGATACACGGCACCGGCGGCCACCGACAGGCGTTGCTTATAGGTGCTGTAGCCGGGCAGGCGCAGCTCGAGGGCGCGCTCGCCGGGCTTGAGCTCGCCATCGTAGGGGGTCTCGCCCCGCTGGCGGCCATCGATGATCACCATGGCGCCGGGCGGGTCGGTGTCGAGCCGGAGCACGCCCGAGATGGGCAGCAGGTCGATCTCGAGCGTGGTGGTCTTGCGGCGCTTGATCTGGAAGGTGTCGATGTAGTCGGCGTGCCCCGGCTTGATGACCTTGAGCGTATGCCGCCCGACCCGCATCGCGATCGGCGCCTTGAAGGGCAGCTGCCCGATCGACTTGCCGTCAACGAGCACGTCGGCGTCGATGGTGAGCGAGCGGATCTGCAGGGTGCCGGTGCGGGGCTTACGACGGGCGCCCAGCAGGCAGACCGAGAAGGCGATCAGCGCCAGCGTCGCCCATCGAATGCGGAATGAAGCTGTCACCACCCACTCTCCTCTTCAGCCAGCAGCGTCCGCTCAGCATAGGAGTGGGGCCGCGCGCCGGTCAATTCGAGTGAGCGCGGTGCGGCTACGCTGGGGCTACGCTGGGGCTACGCTGGCGCCCCGCTGCTGCCCCGCTGCTGCCCCGCTGCTGCCCCGTTGAGATACGCCGACCCCCAGAGTACCCTGCGCGGCATGATGCGTAGACTCTTCAAGTATCTGGGAATCCTCTTCCTGGTCCTCATCGGCGCCATCGTCGCCGTGCTCCTCATCGTCGACTTCGACAAGGTCTTCACCGAGCAGCTTCAAGAGATGCGGCCCCGCATCTCGAAGACGCTGGGTCGCGAGGTCAACTTCGGCACCGTCAAGTCGACGCTGTTCCCCTTGGGGGCCGAGGTCAGCGACATCCAGATCGCCGGCCGCACGCCCGAAGACGCGCCCCTGATCGTGATCCCCAAGGTGCAGGCGCGCATCAAGCTGTGGGACGCGATCAAGTCGGCGGGCTCTGAGACGACGCTCGAGGCGTTCATCGTGCAGGGCATGCGCATCAACCTGGTGCGCGAAGCCGACGGGTCGCTGAGCTATGACGACGTGGTCAAGCGCCTCAGCGAGGGGCCGCCGCCCGAAGAGGCGCCCGAACCGCTCACGGCCGATCAGAAGCAGTTCATCGAGAACCTGGTGCTCGAACGCGTCGCGCTGGAGGACGCCGAGATTCACCTGGTCGACAAGGCCACCGGTGGCGCGCCCGCGACGACGTACATCAAGAAGCTGCTCATCGAGATCAACGATGTGGCGATGGTCAGCCCCTTCGAGCTGCACGTGGCCGCGGCCGTCGTGGCGGAGGAACCCAACTTCGACCTGCGCATCAAGATGGGCCCGGTGCCCATCGGCAAGCCCGGCGCGCCGCTGCCCATCGAGTCGATAGCGATCAAGGCCGATGGCATCGACCTCGCGCGCCTCACGCCCTACCTGGGCGACGCCGCGGCGCAGATCAAGAGCGCGACCCTCGGTCTCGATCTGATGATCACCGATCCGCTGGCCGCGAAGGGCCGCATCCGGCTGGCCGGCACCACGACCATCAAGCAGCTCGCGGTGGGCACGCCGCCCGGCGAGGCCTTCGATCTGCTGATCGCGCCGAACGTCGACTTCAACCCGGCCGCGGGCGAGCTCGACCTGACCGGCTTCAAGGTGGCGCTCGCTGAGATGACGCTGACGGCCGATGGCAAGATCCTCGACCTGGGCGCGGCGCGTCCGCGCTTTGAGGGCCTCAAGATCGCGACGACCGCCTTCAACTTCACGCGCCTGATGGCCCTGCTGCCGCAGATCAAGGGCGCGCTCCCGCCGGGCTCGACCGTCGCCGGCCCGTTCGCCATCAGCGCGACCGCCAGCGGCACGGCTGACGCGCAGACGATCGACGCGAACCTCAACTTCGACGCGGCAACGATCATCGTGCCGGGGGCGCTCAGCAAGGGCAAAGGCGTGCCGCTCAACGCGGCCCTCAAGGCCGATCTCAAGCCTGACAATCTCAGGCTGGAGCGCGCAGCGATTGGCCTGGGGCCGATGGCGCTGACGCTGTCAGGCACCGTCAAGCAGTTCGCCCGACCGATCATCAACCTCAAGGGCGACACCGGCCGCTTCGACATCAACGGCCTGGTGCGCATGATGCCGTCGGTGGCCAAGGCCGTGCCGCCCGACGTGAAGATCGCGGGCCAGGCGCGCCTCAACGTCAACATCGCGGGCACGCAATCGGCGCTGAAGGGCACCGTGAAGCTGGGCATCTTCGGCGCAGATTTGGCTGTGCCGGGCACGACGCTCAGGGGCACGGGCGAGGTCAACGTGCAGATCGCAGGCAACCCGGCCGGCACGCTCACCCTCGCCGCCGACACCAACCTGACGTCGATGGGCATCATCTCGGGCGACGCGCTCAACAAGCCCGCCGGCACCCCGCTCGAGCTACACGCCGCCGTGGTGCAGTCGCCGGGCGCGACCAAGATCAACAACTTCAACCTCAAGCTGGGCCCGCTCCTGGTCGACGGATCCGCCACCTTCGCGGGGCCGACGATGGACGTGAAGGCGAGCATCAACCGCTTCGAGGTCGCCCAGCTCGCGACGATCTTGCCGGCCCTCAAAGACAACCCGTTCGCCAAGGCCCGCCTGGGCATGCGGGTGGCGGCCAAGGGCAACCCGAGCGTGCCGTCGAGCCTGTCGGCGACCCTCGAAGACTTCACGTTTGCGATGGGCAAGAACGCGCTCAACGGCAAGGCAGAGGTCTCGAACTTGGACGCGCCGCGCATCCGGTTCGACTTCACCTCGCCCTACTTCGACCTCGACAGCGTCTTGCCCGCGTCGGGCGACGAAGAGGCGCCGGCCTCGGACGCGCCCCCCGAGATCCCGGCCATCGTCAAGGTCATCGACGCCGCCGGCAGCCTCAAGGTGCGCAGCGGGATCTTCGGCGGCCTGCCGTTCAAGAACTTCGTGAGCACGCTGACGATGAAGGACGGCGTGCTGCGGTTCCAGGCCCTCGAGTTCGACGCCTATGACGGGCACTTCAGCGGCGCAAAGACCCAGGCCAACTTAGGGCTCGCGCAGCCGACCTTCGACTTGAAGATGGCGCTGAAGAACGTCAACGCCGGTCAGATGCTGGCCGATCAGACCACCCTGAAGCGCGAGATCGAGGGGCGCCTGAGCACCGACATCGCCGTCTCGGGCAAGGGCCTGGTGTGGGCGCAAATGTCGAAGAGCCTGACCGGCGATTTGGGCCTGATGCTGGCCAACGGGCGAGTGCAGAGCCTCAACCTCGAGAAGGCGATCTTGGGCCCCCTGGCGCAGAAGGTGCCGTTCTTGAGCGCGAAGAAGATCGAGACCGGCACGGCCTTCAAGACCTTGGCGGGCACGTTCAACATCGCCAACGGCAAGATGACGCTCAAGAAGCCGATGACGCTGAAGAGCCCCCGCGGCGATCTGTCGGTCGATGGCGCCATCGGCCTCGACAAGAGCCTCGATCTGCGCGGCACCTTCGAGGTCACGCCGGCGCTGCTGCGCACCGTCACCGGTGGCAAGATCAACCTCAGCAAGTCGATCCCGATCAAGCTCGGGCTGGGCGGCAGCATCACCGATCCCAAGATCACGGGGCTGCAAGTCGAGGCGCTGCTGACCGAGGTGGCCAAGGCTGCGGGCCTGTCCAAGTTGATGGACGCCAAGGCCGCCGTTGAAGCTGAGGCGAGGCGCCGGCTCGACGCCGCGAAGGCGAAGGCGATGGCTGAAGTCGACAAGGCAAAGGCCCGCGCGAAGGCCGAGGTCGATAAGGTGAAGGCCAAAGCGAAGGCCCAGATAGACAAGGCGAAGGCCCGCGCGAAGGCCGAAGCCAACAAGGCGAAGAACAAGGCGAAGGACGGGGTCAAGGACGCCCTCAAGAAGCTGTTCTAGACCGAGAACTCAAGCGCAGGTCGGTCCGCAAGAGTTCGGGGCGCGGCTCAGGTTCCCTGCGCGTGGACGCGCGCGACCGCGCAGTCCCTAAGCGTTTGCGAGCCGATGCGTCCCGGCATCGATGCTGCAAACCGACGCGGCACCCGACGCAGATCGCATGCTTCGCCTCGCCGCTCCCCTTGTGTTCCTCCTGCCGCCGACCTGGGACGCAGGCCTATGCAAGGGGCACGTTCCCGTTTGGTGGTTCAACGCCGAGACGCTCGAACGCGAAATGCGGGTGGTACGGCGGCTGCGAAGACCGTGGCCAAGGCAACGACAACCGCTTCGAGACCGAAGTGGCCTGCGACCAAAACTGCGGCGTGCTGGGCGGGGAGGCCCCTGAGCGCCTGGCCCTGAGCGGGTGGGATCGGCGCGCTTGGCCCCGGAGCGCTTAGCCCAGGAGCGCTTGGCCCCGGAGCGCTTGGCCCCGGACCCGGCGGGATCAGGCGCGAAGAGCTACGGCGCCGCTAGTTCTTCTTCTTGCCCTTGCCGAAGCCTTCATCCTCACGCTTGAAGAAGATGTCGGTGCCATGGATCTGCGCTTCGACCAGGTAGCTGTGGCCGGCCTGCAGGTCGATCTCTTTGTTGAGCATGCCCATCACCGGCCCGCGCTTGGCGGCCCGCAGGCGCAGCTTGAACTTGAACTTGCCCGCCGGCGCCTCGTTGTAGCTCGTCATGCCCAGCGACAAGGGCTTGAAGCGGCCGATCTTGCCAGCCTTGTACTCGATGTGACCGATCTTCGCGGCGCGGAAGCGGACCATCGCGGCGGCGTGCGGCGATCCGCTGGCGGGCGCCGCGGCCTTGCCATCAAGATAGACATCGGCGCCGCCGTTGCGGCAGTCGCGCAGGTGCAGGTCGTACTCCTTGCCCGGCTCAAACCCGAGCATGCCCAGGTTGACGGCCTTGGCGCCCGTCACGGTGAGCACGTAGCCCTTGCCTTCAGGCGCGGGGGCGAGGGCCGTCGCGGCGGCTGCCTTGCCGGCG
>JBNMOZ010000065.1:0-15101 GCA_051276005.1 Bradymonadia bacterium
GCTGGCGTCTACATGTGTAGTCAGTGTTTTAATTTACCGCTTGAGCGCCCACAGACAGGCTCTCTTCGCGGGATCTCGGCTAAAGTCTCGTGTCAGGTCGCACCGAGCGACTTCCCTTCACCAGCTCACTAATGTGATGCCTGCACAAATGACCTACGTGAGCAAAGGCCAGGCAGACAGCGCTCTACTGGTTTTTATGCAGCGAGTGCGATTTCCATATCGGTATTGGCGATTATGGTTTTCCAGCCGTTTTAACGCGGGGACTGGGAACCGCGACATGCAACCAGAGCTTCAACATCCTCGTCGAAACCAATCGCCCCCAGAGCGACCACAGATCAGAGCCTGGGCCGCGGGGCGTGCATCAGCAGGGCTTATCAATGAACCGGTCAACCAGTGTAGTGCCGGCCGTTTGAGCTGTCAAACGAGGCGGGGCACCGACGCGAGACTCCGCGTCTGAGCCTCAACCCTTCAGCAGGGCCTCGACCTCGGCGATCGCGTCGGCCACGGGGATGCGGCGCTGCTCCATCGTGTCGCGATCGCGGATGGTGATGGTGCCGTCTTCGAGGGTCTGGCCGTCGACGGTCAGGCAGTACGGGGTGCCGATCTCGTCGTGGCGGCGGTAGCGCTTGCCGATGGCGTGCTGCTCGTCGTAGGTCGCGGCGATGCCCTTGGCCAAGAAGCCCTGGACGATCTCGCGGCCCTTCTCGGGCATGCCGTTCTTCTTGACCAGCGGCAGCACGCCGACCTTCACCGGGGCCAACTGCGGGTGCAGCTTGAGCACGACGCGCGTGCTGGTGCGGCCGTTGGCGTCGGTGATCTCTTCTTCGGTGTAGGCGTCGTCGAGGTAGACCAGCACGCCACGCGTGGCGCCGGCGGCCGGCTCGATCACGTAGGGCACGTACTTCTTCTGCGTGTGCGGATCGAAGTACTGCAGCTTCTGCCCGCTGTGCTCAGCGTGCTTCTGCAGGTCGTAGTCGGTGCGGTTGGCGATGCCCTCGAGCTCGCCCCAGCCCCAAGCGTACGCGTACTCGATGTCGAAGCAGCCCTTGGCGTAATGCGCCAGCTCTTCGGGCGCGTGGGCGCGCATGCGGAACTTGTCGGGGTCGTTGGCGAACTTGCGCCACCACGCGATGCGCGCGTTGGACCAGTAGTCCATCCAGTGGTCGTCGGTGCCCGGCTCGCAGAAGAACTCCATCTCCATCTGCTCGAACTCGCAAGAGCGGAAGATGAAGTGCTCGGTGGTGATCTCGTTGCGGAACGACTTGCCCATCTGCGCGATGCCGAACGGCACCTTCATCGACATGGACTGCTGCACGTTGACGAACTGCACGAACATGGCCTGGGCCGTCTCGGGGCGCAGATAGACGGCGCTCTGCTTGGTGATCTCGGCGATCTTCTTACGCAGCTCAGTGCCGTCGAGGCCGTTGAAGTCGCCCCGCTCAATCGCGTTGGTGAGCGCGCCGAGCGAGTCGACCGGGCCGATGCTGCTGCGGAACATCAGGTTGAACTGACGCTCCTCGCTGAGCCACGGCGACTGACAGTTGGGGCAGACGTAGCCGCGGTCGCCGGCGGTCGCGCCGATGAGCTGCTTGCCACGACGCTCCAGCGCGACCTCGGAGTCTTCACCGAGCAGCTGCTGCGCGACGGTGAGCGCGGTCTTGGCGCGGCCCTTGTCGGCGAACTCCATCGTCAGCGCGGCGCCCTCTTCGACGCGGGGTGCATGGTCGGCGCGGAAGCGCTCCTTGCACACCCGGCAGTCGACCAAGGGATCGCTGAAGCCGGCCAGGTGGCCCGACGCTTCCCACACCTTGGGGTGCATGATGATCGACGCGTCGAGGCCGACGACGTCCTCACGGCTGGCGACCATGTCGCGCCACCAGGCGTTCATCAGGTTGCGCTTGAGCTCGATGCCAAGCGGGCCGTAGTCGTAGGCGCTCTTGAGGCCGCCGTAGATCTCGGACGACTGGAAAACGAAACCGCGGCGCTTGCACAGCGACACGATCTTCTGCATGCGGTCATCCTGGCTCACGGCGAGGCTCCTCTAGCGTGTTTGAAAGCCGCGGTGCTCAGACTCGACGGTGTTTGCCTTCGCCGCAGATTTGCGGCGGCCTTCGGCCGGTCAACACTGTCGAGCCCAGCCCCCCGGGGCTCTCTCTTTTTTGGGCGGCGCATGGTACCGATGCGTCCGGCACGCGGCAAGCCGTCGATTTTCCGACCTCAGCCTGAGCGCGAGGAGTGCGTATGCGAAGGGCCATTTGGGCAGGACTGTTGAGCGTCGGGTTGCTGTGGTCAACCGGCGCCGCAGCGCAAGACGACGGTGACGCCCCGGCGCCGGTTGATGCCCCGAGCGCCGCGCCCGCGTCCGTGCCCCTGGTCGCGGCTCCAAGCGTTGAGTTGGTGATCGTCGGCCCCGAAGACTCGGCCTACAGCCTCTTCGGCCACGCCGCCCTGCGCGTGGTCGACAACCCACAAGACAGCCCGGGCGATGCACGGGTCTTCAACTTCGGCATCACCAACTTCAATCGCGACAACTACGTCTTCGACTTCGTGCGCGGCCGCGTGGAGTTCTGGGGGCGCATCGAGCGGTGGGAGACGGTGATGCGTCGTTGGCGTCGCACCGATCGAACCGTGACGCGCTTTGCGGTGCTGCTGTCGAGCGCGTCACTGCGCAAGCTGGTCGCCCGCATGGAGCGCGACACCCAGCCAGCGAACCGCAACTTCGTCTACGACACCTTCCGCGAGAACTGCGCCACCCGTCTGCGCGACTACCTCGACACCTACAGCGGCGGCGCCGTCTACGCGAAGACCGGCGGCAAGCCGTCGGGGCGCGCCTTTCGCCAAGACGTGCGGCAGGCCTACGGCAACGTCACCGCGATCCTGCTGGGCTCGGAGCTTGCCCCGGGCGTTGAGATGGATCGCCCGCGCGACGTCTGGCACATGATGTATCGGCCCGCGAATCTGGGATCGGCCCTGCAGACGGTGCAGGTCGACGGCCACCCCCTCTTGGGGCCCGGCATCGTCGAGTACACGCGCACGGGCGGCGATCCACTGGATGGCTCGCCGCACCACGGCCAGCTGATCATCCTCATCATCGCCTTCCTGCTCGGCTTGTTCGGCTGGTTTATCAACGAACGCGCCCCCAAGGCGCGCGGCGCGACGCTCACCGCAGTGAGCGTCCTGAGCACCGGCTTTGGCCTGCTGCTGCTGTGGATCGCCTGCATGAGCGACTGGCCCGAGATGCAGCGCAACCCACTGGTCTTCGCCATCGTGCCCCTCGACATCTTCTTGTTGTGGCCTGCGTTGAAGCTGTTCGTGCACGGCGAGACCGGGCACGCGCCCATCGCCCGCACTTATCTGAAGGTGCGCATTGTCGTGGGCTTGCTGCTGGTGGCGTTGACGCCCGTGCTCAGCGTACTCGAAGGGCCGCTGCCGCCCCGCGTGCTGGCTGTTGTGATGGCCTGGGTGGCGCTGCGCTGCCTGGACGAGCCGGCTTAGGCCCTCTCAAGACGGAAATCAGCGCAGACGACGGCGACTCTTGGCGCGCTTTTGCGAGACCTTCTTGCGGTAACGCGAGCGCTGCCCGGGGCCCGAATCGTCGATCCAATAGGCCGACTTCTCACGCACATCCATGTGCACGAACTTCGAGGTCGGGTACCAGCCCAAGCCCACGTTGTCGAAGCGCTTTGCCCAGATCCAAATGGCCTTGGGGCTGGCGCCGCGAATGCGGAAGTCGACGGCCTTCATGTGCCGATGCCGGCTGGTCATACGCTCGCGGCTGCGATAGCCGCTGACGACTTCGATCGGCGCGTCGAAGTGCTGCCCCGCCAAGTACAGGTACCAAAGCAGGCGCTCAGGGATGCGCTTGTTGCGCTTGTGGCGCTTGTCGCTGAGCAGCGTCTTGACGGCCCTGCGCGCGTCCTTGTCGATCCACATGCGCTCGGGGTTGTCGGGATCAACGCGGATGATGCGCACGTTGATGCGCTCCTTGCCGCGCCGCATTCGAATGTAGAACGGCTTGATCTTGCGGCGCCTCTTTGAGGCCTTGTTTGCGCGCTGGCTGCTCTCTTTTTGGCTGCTGACCGCCTCGGCGGCGTCTTTATCGGACAGCCGTGTGGCGGTGGCACGATTCGAGCCGGCAGATCCGTCGGCGACCAAGGCGTCCATGGGCTGGACGGCGTCCACGGGCTGGACGGCATCTGCGAGACGCACCGAAGTGGTCGCGCCGCAGCCGCTGAGCGCGAGAAGGAGGGCGATGACGATGGGCGTGAACGAGCGCACGGCCGCACGCTAAGTCGACTTCTCCGCGTCTCCAAAAACTTTGCCCAAATCGTTGGGCCGGCGATACGCATGGCCCACGGCGACGGCCACGATGACCCCCAACGCGTAAGCCACCAAATCGAAGGGATCAAAGGTCGCGCCCAGGCTGACGCGGATCCAGCGCGGCGCATGCGCCGGCACCCAGCCCAGGCCCTGAATGATTTCGAGAGCGAACGCCACACCGCCCGCTAAAGCCGCGCAGCGCAGGGTCGACCATCGCCGCACGGCAAACTGAGTCAGGAATGCGAGCCAGATGACGACGATGACATCGCCCAATGCGCCGCGGATCAGCCAGCGACCCGGGCCATCCCATGCGAGCACGACGGCGCCCAGAGCGGTGCAGATGACAATGATGAAAGCAGCGTCGCGACGTCTCATAAGGTCAGCCTACGCGCAGACTATGACCAGCCCGTGCAGACGGCGTCACGATGCGACGCAATCAGCCCTTGGGGCGGTCGTGCCGCAGGCGAACCTGGCTGTCGGCGCGGATCACCGAGCGTTCAGGCTCACCGGCCATGGGGGACTGCAGACCCTTCGCGTGCTTCTCGAGCACCAGGCGTCCGTCGCGCAGCACTCGCCACGAGACGTCGTCTCCGGGTTGAATTTGTAGGAAGTCGCGGATCGCCTTGGGGATCGCCACTTTGCCCTGAGAGTCCATGGTCACGACCGCCATCGCGTTCCTCGATCCGTGGTGAATTGCGCACGCTGACTCGTAGCCTACCAGAGGCGCGGGTTGACCTCGACGTCTCTCGCGGGTTTACGATGTCGTATGCACCGAATCTGGATGGGCGTGGTCGTCCTGAGCGCCGGATGCAGCTGGGTCTTGCCCGAACCGCTGCCGTTCAACGCCGAAATTGTCCAAGACGCGATGGTCGAGGACGCAGCACCGCCGCGGCCAGATTTCGGGATCGCGCGCCCTGTCGACCTGGGCCAGCGCTTCGACATGCGCGCGCGCCGCATGGACCGCGGCGTGCCGATCGATGAGGGCGTCGAAGTCGATATGACGCCTGAGGTTGATGAGGGCTTTGCCGAGATGGATGAAGCGGTCATCGAGGCCGATATGGACGCGGTCGACCAGGGCGTTGACGCGAGGCCCGATTTGGCAATCGAGACCGATATGCACTTTGATATGTCGCTCGAGCCGCCCGAACAGGAGCCTTAGCGGACAGCTGAAGCCTTCAGTTGGGCCAGGCCTGGAAGATCCAGAGCGCGCCAATCGCGACGGCCGTGCTCGACACCCCGTACATGATGCGCTGCAGCATGCCTTGGCCCCAGCGCTGTACGAAGCGCCCCATCATCGCGCCACACAGCCCCATCGACAGCACTGCCGCGACGAAATACGCGCTCAAGTAGACGGCCGCTTGACCCGTGGGCAGCGCCAAAGACGGCAACACGCCCAGCAAGTGGCCGGTGCCCGCGGCGCCGTGCAACATGCCCACGAAGAAGGCCGCGTGCGCGTGCCCTCGGTGTGCGGCCGCGTCGTGCTGGCTGGCGCTCTCGTGCACATGCAGATGCGCGTGCGCGACCCGCTGGCCCTCTTCGTACTCTTCGCCCTCTTCGCCCTCTTCGCCCTCTTCGCCCTCTTCGCTGTGACCGTGACCGTGCGCGTGCACGACCATGCGGGTCGCACGCCGAAACGCCCACAGCCCCATCGCGATGAGCATGAAGCCCACCACAAACTCCGACCACGCCGAGATGGCGTCGACGTTGATCAGGTGGCGTGCGCCGATGCCCAAGCCACCCAGCGCCACAACGCCGATGCCGTGCCCCAGGCCCCAACGCAGGCCAAGCCCCATCGCATGCAGTGGCCGATCGACCGCGATGGGCGCCAGCGCCGCGAGATGATCGGGGCCGGTCACGACATGCGCGGCGCCCGCGGCCAACCCAGAGAGCAGCGCGAACATCAGCCCTCCCCTTCGAGCGGTAGGCGACAGGTCACGCGCCCGACGATCGAGTCGCGGGCGACCGCGCCGAAGCTGCGGCTGTCGGTGCTCTGGCGGGGATTGAGGCCCAACAAGCGCACGCGGTTATCGTCGCCAGCGGCGACCTGCTTGATGAGCATTACGTCTCGCTTGAGGGGGTGGCGGGCGACGACGATGTCGCCCATCTCGAAGTGTCCATCGAGGCGATGGAGCACCTCATCGCCGTCTGCCAGCACCGGCAGCATTGAGTCACCGACGACGCGCGCTCGCGCGCGAAGGCTCTGTCTCCAGGCCTCGATCTCGCCTGGATCGATAGACGGCACGGCGGCCATGGACCTGGGGGCGATCAGCTGGCGGTGTACCAGTCGACCTTGCGGCCCTTGGACGCCCAGAAGATCTCGTGAATCTCCTTGATGGCGGCCATCAGCTCGTTGGCGTGCTCGAGGTTGAGCTCGACCTTGACCGTCGAGCAGAGCTTCGCCGCGTTCCAGAAGATGGTGTGCAGGTTCGGATAGTCGGCGAGGTGCTTGGGCTTGAAGTAGTCCGTCCAAAGGACGAGCAACTCTGCCTTGGCAAGATGCGCCTGCTCTTCCTTGATGGCCACATAGCGGCTCACGGTGTTGAGGTAGCTGCCCATGGCCTGCGCATCGCTGGCGTCGGGGTGGCTCATGCCGAGGATCTTCTTGGTCATCGACAGGGCGGCTTCGGCCGCGATACGCGCCGAGGACGGATCGTAGACGCCGCAGGGGCCGTCACAGTGGGCTTCGACCGGGGTGGCCGCGTCGCGGGCGCGCAGAGTCTGGATGTCGGTCTTCATGTGGGAGTGCCTTCGAATGCGGGGTGAATCAGAGGGTGAATCGCAGGACAAATCGCAGGGTACATCGAAACTGCTTGAGCACGCTAACCAAGCCCTGACGGGCGGTCAACGGCGAGATAGGTCGGATGCCTCAGAACTTGCGACGTTTCGGGCCATATCGGCCACGAATGGCGGGATGCAGCAATGCCGCGACTACGCCAAGCGTTGCAATGCCCCAAACCACTGGCCCGCCGCCTGCGAACCACGCCGGCTCCGTGCCCAGGCCGGTCATCACCAAACTAAGTCCGTTGAGCGCGAATACGCCCAACGCCGCGGCCCAGCCCCAGATCTTGTCGGAGAACAGCGCGAACCCACTGATGGCCCAGGCGATGCCCAAGATCGGGAAGACCCCTCCCAGCTTGAGGCCGAGGACGAGCAAAGCGATGCCGCTCGCTGCGCCATATAGGCCCGCGATAGACATGATCGGCGGCAACCCATTGGGGCCCAAGACGGCGGGCATGTCGATGGACTCTTCAGCCGACCAGGTCGCGGGTTGCCCACGGCCGTCGAAGTCAGGCAGGCCAGACTGTGCCGCCTGTGCGGGCGTGGCTTCGAATGATCCAGAGGGTCGCCCTGCGGCCTGGTCGCGGCTGCCGGGCGCGCTCAACGGGTTGAACGCCTCCGACTGACGCGGCGGGCTTGAGACCAGTGGCGCGCGGGCGGGCTGCGCGTCAGGGATCCGCAGGCGCGCGGCGGCTTCGGCGGCTTCAAGCGCGACCTCTGCTTCGAAGCGCGCCTGCTCAGCGGCTTCGACCTTGGCCATCGCGGCGGCGGCGGCCCGCTCGGCTGCGTCTGCTGCGGCCTGCTGATCGGCGGCGCGTGACTGCGCCTCGGCGGCCTCGGCAGCAACGCGGCGCTCAGCCCAGATGCGCTCCTCTTCCAGGTCGGCCGCCGCTTGGGCTTCGGCGGCGCGCAGGGAGTCATCTGCAACCCGCTGGGCTTCAGCGACCCGCGCTTCGGCCGCGCTGCGTGCTTGCTCGTATGCCTGCGCCTCTTCCTCTGCCCTGCGTTGGGTCGCGAGCGCCTCAGCTTGACGGGCGGCCTCAAGTGCCGCTTGGGCCTCGGCCTCGCGCGCCATTTGGGCTTCGTTTTGCACCCGCGCCTGCTCTTGAGCCTCGAACTCGGCGCGTTTGCGGGCCGCGAGGGCATCGATCGCGTCGCGTTCAGCTTGCACCTGGGCTTCGACCGCAGCCCGCTCGGCCAGTACCCGCGCCCGGTCTGCTTCGGCCTCGGCCTCGCGCTGCAGAATCGCTTCTTCGGTCGCCTGAGCCGCCATATCGGCCAAGCTCTGCGCACGATACTGCGCCGGGTCGAACCCGAGCACGACGTCTTCAGGGGTCACCTGGAGCACACCGTCGAGTTGGCGGCCGTAGCCTTCACAGAAGGCGGCCATCATGCGGCCCGCCGGCCCTTCACCTTCACCCTCGAGCACATCGCCGATGCGCTCGAACATGTTGGTGTAGTCCTGATGGACCGTCGACCATCCGAAACGCGAGGTGTGTCCGTCGGTGTACAGCAGCGCCGAGAGCGCGAAATGCTCATCGGCGTCGAGCAGGTCGCCGTTCGCGACCCGATCGCGGCCCCGCTTGCAGATCGCCTGAAGGTCGGATCGGCTCTCGTGCAGGTGCAGATGACCGGCCACGATGATGCTCATCAAGAACGGCACTGGCGGCTCACGCACGCCCGCCGCTCGACGCCGCTGGGTGCCCAGGAACATGCGCGCCGCTTCGCGAATTTGGGTGTCCTCGCGGGCGTCTTCGAACGACTGCAACGAGTCGGTGGGGTCGGGCAACTCAGCGACCTGCTTGAGCCAGCTGGCCAGGGCGTCTGCCGGGCTCGACTCAATAGAGAACGAGCTGCTGATGTCGACCGCGTCGCCCGGCCCTTGAGCCTGGGCATCTGCTTGAGGGGCCTCGGGCTCGACGAGCGGAGCGGGTGCCGCGCTGGGGCGATGCGCGTCGGCGTCCGCAACGTCGAAGCCGACCGCGTCGATGACCATCGTGTCGCCTGCATCAACCGGCTTGGGCTCAACCGTCGTCGGATCGGGCGACGACGCCTGAACGTCGTCTTCGCCATCATCGACGGCAAAGGCAGCGGCGTCGTCGCCGCCCGCGTCCACCGGCGCTATAACGGCAGACTCGGTGCTGGCGCGGCTCGCTGTATCGTCCCCGTCCTCATCGATGATGTTTTGCGCATCTGTCGGCGCGGCGGTCTCGGCGTCGCTCGACTCGCCCAAGGCCTCGATCGAGGCCGCGAGCGGCTCGTCACTGCTCGGGCGAATGCGCTGAATCGTAGTCGCGTCTGGGGCGACGGCCAACTCGTCGACGACCGACTCATAGGCTTCGATGCGGGCCGAAATTTCGGCGGTCGGCGCCAAGGCAGTGAGGCCGAGCACCGTCACATCGCCCAGCCCACACAGGGTCGTGACGCTGCGCGTGACCAGGTCGACCGCGCGCATGCGGGCGCCATCGCTGTCGCTGGTGCAGAAGATCAGGCGCTTGGCGACTTCGTCAAAGACGAGCCCCCGATGGCTCGCGCCCAGCACGCCGTCGAGCAGGGGCACGGTGGCGCCGGTCTCGGTGTCGGTCAACCAGACCCGCGCGTCGGCCGAGCAGGCGACCAGCTCGCCGCCGCTCGAGACGGCGACCTCTTCGATGCGCTGATGACTGCGGCCCAGATCGGTATGCGGGCGCACACCCAATCGTGCCGTGCGCAGCTGTTGGCGACTGCCACCCCGGGTGAAGCCAGCCCAGAACACCTGGGTGATCGCCCCGCAATACACGAGCGGCACATCGGGCACTGCGTCGGCGCCATCGGTGAGGGTGAGGGCGAGCACGGACGGCGCGCGGCCTTCGAGGAGCGTGGCGGAGTCGCCCGGTCGCTCCAACTCGATCATGCTCAGTTCCCAAGCGCCCTCGGGCCGCGTGTTGCGCAGGTAGAGCACCTGCTTGCCGCCATCGACGAAGATGGGGCGTGCGCAGCCGAGCTTGGCCGGGTTGCCGGCACCGGCGAGGAGCTGATCGCGCACCGAGTTGCCCGAGAGGGTCAACTCAAGGACGTAGATGTCACTGATCGGGACACCGTCGTAGGCGCCTTCGAGCACGAGCCGCTTGCCGGTGTCATCGAAGACAGCCCGCGCGATACGCCACTTGGGATCGAGGGATTGTTTGAGCCAGCCGACGCCCCGCCGTTCGAGGTTGACCAAGCCAATGCGGGTGCGTGGGCGTCCGCGGACCTTGCCGCGGGATTGCACGTCGACCGCGACCCTTAAGGCTTCGGGGTGCACGCTCGCCCGCAACGGGCTCTGCTGCTCGGTGGCATACAGCACGCGGCGCTCGCCGTCTGCCAGCCGAAGGGCCACGAGCTGCGCGCCCGCGTCGTCAACCTGCTCGAGAACGACCCACTCCACCACGCACCTCGGCTGAATGTTGCGGCAGTATGCGTCGGTTGACGCTCAGGCGCCAGCGGCGCGCTGATCCGGGCGACGGTGTACGAAAGGCGCCTACGCGGCCGGCCGTACGATCGGGACCTGATCGACAAAATCGACCACATCGACCACGTCACCCACCTCAAGTCGAAAAGGCCCGTCCAACTTGGCCGTCCACAGGTCGCCTTCGAGCTCGATGACCGGACCTTCGAGGCGATGCACCCGGGCCTGCAGGCCGATCAGTCGGTCGATGTTCGTTTTGATCTTCGCGGGAAAGAGCCGCTCGCTGAAGCGCTCGCCGTAGCGAATGACCAAGCCGATCGTGGCCAGCATGGCCAGCCCAGCGAGGGGCCAGCGCACGCTGCTCGCCACGCCCAGAGCATCCAGGCCCCGCTCGATGATGATCGCGATGCCCGCGCCGCTGAGCAGGCCGGCAGAGGGCACGAACATGTCGAGGATGACCATCGCCAGGCCGCCAATAATCGCAATGACGGTCAGCGTCTCCAAGAGCTATTGGACCGCGGCTGTCAAATTGACGCACACACCCATGCCCCACCGAAAACCAGGCTCGGCGAAGTCGATGAGCATAAGCACACGCTGGTCGGGATCCATGGTCAGGAAGCCGTCGGGGTGGCCGAAGAAGTTCTCTTCGCCCACCAACCCGAAGAGATCATCATTCGCCTGGAGGACGGCCGCGCCGCCATTGTCCCAGACGATCTCGCCATTGGCGCGCAGCGACGCGAAGGCGCTCAGGCTGCGATGGTTGCCTTCGTCGTCGAGGCCGTGGCCGGCGCACCAAAAGCGTGCGGGCAAGTAAAGCGGGCTTTGGACGACGCTCCAGGCGAAAACAAGCCGCGCCGGATCGTCCTGGGGGCCATAGACGCCGGCCGCCCCTTGCCCGCCCGCGGCTGGGCTCAGCGCGAACCCCTCGGCCGGCATTTCGCCTTCGGTGAGCACCACGCGCTGGCGGTCGCTGTACACCGCATCGAGGGTGCGAACGGGCGGATTTGCGGCCATGCCGCCGCTGTCAAAGCCCAGACGCCCAGCCTGCGTATACGTAAGACCCATCTCGCCGCGTGCCACGGTGCCGCCCTCGCCCGCGCCAGGCTGCGGCTCGACCTGCATGTCGAGGTAGACGAGGTTGGGCGGCAGCTGATTGAGCGCGTTGACCCGCGTGCCCACGATGAATGTAGGCGTCGTATCGCCAAAATCCAGGTCGTTGACGAACGTCACTGCGCCCGCCACTGGGTCCATCATCCCGGCCAAGCGACCAGCCCGTGGGAACAGGTTGATCGACACCCGCGGCGTCCCGTCGGGGTGCACGTCGAAGAGCGTCTCGATGTCGCTGAGCGGGATCTCTGTGCCGATCTCGCTGAGCGTCGCGACCCCGTCGCCGTCAATGTTGAGCGCCACGCTGAAGAGCGTCAGGTTCTGCCGCCGACCGCGCGCGCCGTACAGGTGCCAGGTGCCGCTCAGGGTGCGCAAATCGGTGGGCGCGTCGACCGGTCCCAGGTCGGACTGGGCCATGTCGACAGCCAGATCGGGGCCCAAATCGTGGGCCGTCGCCAGATCGGGTACATCAAATGCGGCGTCAACGATGCCCATGTCTGAATCAGGCGTCGGCATGTCGCCGCGCGCGCTGTCGTGCACGGTGGCGTCCATCACCAGGGCGTCATCGCCCGCGTCAAACTCTTGGATGAGCGTCGGCAACTCGATGTCGCCCACGACGAGCTGGCAGCCTGCGAGCGCGCTCAGGCCCAGCGCACCGAGGCTGAGCGCGCCCAGGCTGAGTGCCCAGCGGCCTGCCATGCCACGTCGAACCGTGATTCGCGCCGCCCGGATCACGCGTCGCGCCCCGCGCCCTGCAGATCGGACGGGCGAAACGCATGGGGCAACAAGCCAGACAGGTAGACCGTGCTGGTCTCCCCCTTGGGGTTGACCAGGATGATCTCGATGTCTTCGCAGAACTCAGCGAGCGTCTGCCGGCAGATGCCACAGGGCCCCGCCGGTGGGCTGGTCTGGCTTGAGATGGCGATGCGGACGAACTCACGGGCGCCTTCGCTGACAGCCTTGGTGATCGCCACCTGCTCGGCACAATGCGTCGCGCCAAACGACGCGTTCTCGACGTTGCATCCGGTGAAGACCCGGCCGTCGGCCGCCTCGATGGCTGCCCCCACATAGAACTTGCTGTAAGGCGCGTAGGCGTTGTTTCGCACCGCGAGCGCCGCCTCGATCAGCGTCATGCGTCCGCGTCCTGGGCCAGGCAAGCGTCCATGGCGACGAGCCCGCCGCTCACGAGGCGCAAGAACTTCGAGCGCGCCTTCGTCGCCGCGGCTTTGACGTCGGCATGGTCGAGCAGCTCGGCCGACAAGCCCGCGGCCGGGTTCGTAATGCACGAGACGCCCACCACCCGCATCCCGGCATGACGGGCGGCGATGACCTCCATCACCGTCGACATGCCCACCGCGTCGGCGCCGCCGTGGGCGAACATACGGATCTCGGCGGGGGTCTCGTAGCTGGGCCCGGTGACGCCCACATACACGCCCGCCTTGAGGTCGATGTCAGTGTCGCGTGCGACCTGCTCGAACAGGGCGCCCAGCTCGATATCGTATGCATGAGACATATCGGGGAAGCGCACGCCCAGGCGCGAATCATTCACCCCAAACAAGGGGTTACACCCTGTCAGGTTGATGTGATCCGTGATGCGCATCAAGCCGCCCGTCGCGAACGAGCGGTTGATGCCGCCCGCCGCGTTGGTGATCAGCATGCCCGCGCAGCCCCACAGCCGCATGGTGCGGACCGCGTGCACGACCTCGTTGGGGGTGTGGCCCTCGTAGTAGTGCACTCGGCCCGACAGCGCCGCGATGGGCGGGCCGTCTTTGCCGACGCGACCCACCACGAGTTCGCCCGCGTGCCCAACGACTTTGACGCCGCTGAAGTGCGGAATCTCGCTATAGGGGATGCGCACGGGATCGTGCAGCGTGTTGGCGAAGGCGCCCAACCCGCTGCCCAAAACTGCGCAGATTCGCGGCGCGGGGGCGCGCGTCGCGAGGAAATCTGCAGCTTCGCGAGCCGCATCGTGTGCTGAGTGAACATCCATCGGATCAGACTCGCGCTTTGCCAAGCGTGATGCAAGCTTTCGGCGCCTCAACTATCCGCGACGACTCTCAGAATTTATCGTGCATCGGCCAGGCGTACACCCGTTGGACAGGACTTTGCGGCTGGCCCGATGTTCGCAGTACTGTCGAGCATGCGCCGCCTGCCTCCCATATTGCTGCTGCTGCTGCCCATGCTGCTCCTACTGGGGTGTGAGGGTCAGGACACCGGGATGTCTCGCGGGTACATGGACGATCCCAGCGTGCGGCGGGCAGAGTTGGAGGCGGCGTTGTGGTTGCCCGACCTGCGCTACAGCCGCGGATTGTTGAGCAATTACGCTCTTGAGCGCGGTGGCTGGGAGCTGCTGCCCGAGATGACGGGTGAATCGGCGCCGCTGACTCTGGCCGACGTCGATCGCCTCGCAGCGCGACAGCCGCTCACCCTCGACGTAGATCCGCTGCCCGGTGCTGGTCTTCCCGGTGTTGACCTTCCCACGGAGCCCGACGACTGGATCGCGCTGGGCCAGCAGGTCTTCGAGCGCCTGCCCATGCGCTACGACCCCTATCTTACGTGGCTCGCGACCCGCCCGGACGTCTGGGCGCAGGTCGGTCTGCCGGTGGAGGGCGGCACCGTGCGCGGGCTGGTCAAGTACCGCGACGATCGCGGCGCCGTGCAGGTCGGCATCGCCTGCGCGCTCTGCCATGGCGCCCAGAGCACGCCGGGTCGAGGTGATCGCCGCCTTGATCTGGGGCTGGCGCGGCGGTTGTTCAATGAGGCCAACGGCATCGACAGCCCACTGGTCACCCACTGGGGCCCCGGCCGCGTCGACGTGAGCGAAGACGGCGTCGACGCGCCGCTCTCGATCCCTGACCTGTGGGGCGTGCGCTATTCGACCTGGCTCAACAGCAGCGGCGTGATCCGCGTGTCGGGCCCGGCGACGCTCGCGATTCGATTTGAGACGCAATACATCAAGGGCCATCGCATGGGCAGCCGCCCCGCGCGGGCTTGGACCTGGGCCCTCGCGCAGTTCGTGATGTCGCTGGAGCCGCCGACCGAGCGCGGCATCGCCGACGCCGCTGACGCCCAGGTCTTCGAGCTGCGCTGCGCGGGCTGCCACGATCCAGACCGCGGCTTCGCGGGAGACCTGGTCGCGGCCGACGCGCTGCTGACCGATCCGCGCGCCGCCAACAGCCCAACGCGGGGCACCGGCCACTACAAGGTGCCGTCACTGTTGGGCGTCACCGACGCCGCGCCCTATCTGCACGACGGCCGCGTGCCGAGCCTCGACGCGTTGCTGCGTGAGGGGCATCCGTTCGGCGATCCCATCGATGCGGCCGAGCGGGCTGCCCTGCTTCGATTTCTAGACACCCTATGACCACGTCTCGGACCATCACCACGCCCTCTGACCACCACCCCCTCTCTGACCCGAACAGATTCACCAAGGAGCTCAATATGTTGACTCGACTACTTACCGTCCTCGCCC
>JBNMOZ010000066.1:0-15052 GCA_051276005.1 Bradymonadia bacterium
GATGACCTGCGGCATCCTAGATCCCCTGCAGTTCTTCGCGCCCAACGATCCCATCGGCCAGCGCATCGACGCGCAGGTCGCCAACGACGCGCACCTCTTCAGTCAGCTGCCGCGCTTCAACGGCTGGGGCGCCGCACCCGGCATCGACGCGGTGTACTGCCATGGCTACCTGATCAACGCGCTGCGCCGCGGCGACCGCCCGACCTTCTGGGCCGGCCTCTGCGGCCTCTTCGCGCATGCCTTCGATCGCGACCTGTTTACGGCTCGCGAGGTCGGGCCCATCCAGATCGATCGCGTCGACGCGGGCCATTGGCTGCCCGGTCGACGCCTGTCACGCAGCGAGCCCTGCGTGGGCAGCGTTGGTGTCGCGTTGATGCTGCTGCGCCACGCGATCGTGACCGAGATGGATGACGAAGGCCGTCACCTGCGCTGCTTGGCCGGGCTGCTGCCGGAGTGGCGCGGCGAGCCGATCGAAGTGATCGATCTGCCCACCCTCTCGGGCCGGATCTCCATCCGCATGGGCGCGGGCCACGCGCCCGAGATCCATGCGGTGGGCGCGACGCGGGTTGAGTGGGTCGACGCCAACGGCACCGTGCATCTATGCAGCTGATCATCCCCGCCGCCGGCCGCGGGACGCGCCTGACGCCCCTGACAGACGCCTGCCCCAAAGAGCTGCTGCCGCTCGGCGGCCGCCCCGTCCTCGACGCCGCGCTGCTCGAAGCCGCGCATGCAGGCGTAGACGACATCACGCTCGTGGTCTCGCCGACCAAACCGCGCCTGACGAGCTGGGCGGATGGCCGAACGCGCATCGCGATCCAACCCGAGGCCCGCGGGAGCCTGCACGCCATCGCCTGTGCGAAGCCGACGCCGCCTTACGCCGTGCTGTTCCCAGACTACGTGCACGCCGCGGGTCAGCGCGCGCTGGCCGGCCTGCTCGAAGCCGCTGCAGCCCGCCCCGACGCGACCTGGTTCGGCGTGGTTTGGCTCGATGAGCCCGAGCGGATGGGCTCGACGGCCCGCGTCGACCTGGACGCCGACGGGCGCATCACCGCCGTCCATACGGATCGCATCGGGCCGGCCTGGCACACCGCGTTCGCCGAAGTGCGCGGCGCAGAGCATGCCCGCCGCATCGACGCCGGCCCCCTCGACGACGCCCGGGTCATGGGACTGCTGCAAGGGCTGGCCGCCGATGGCCTTGTGTACGGACATCGCTTGATGGGGCCCATCCTCGACGTCGGGATCTCGGCGGGCTATGCCGACGCCCAAGCCCGCTTTGACGATGGCCGCGGATGGTGGAGAGAGACCGATGCCGACTGAGACGCGCCAGACAGAGAGACGCCAGACAGAGAAACGCCACCTGCTGCTCCTGACGATCGACGCCTGGCGCGCCGACTTTCTGGACACGTTTCTGGGCCACCCGCTGGTGCCGGCGCTGGATCGGTTCGCCGATCGATCTGCGCGGTTCACTCGCCTGTCAGCGAACGGCCCCTGGACCACGCCGGCGATGGTCTCGATGTTGACCGGGCGCCCGGTCCTCGAGCACGGGGTGCACTACGCGTGGTCCACGCCCGATCCAGGACCATCGCTGGCCGGCGTGCTCGCCGCGAACGGCTGGCGCTGCCCCAACCTGTGCTACCTCACCCGCGTCGCCAACTACGCCAACCTGGGGTACGCCGCAGCCGATGCACCCGCCTCGCCAGAGCGTGACGACCCGACCCTCTTCGAGGCGCTCGAGGCCGTCGACTCTCAGCCCGTACACCTCTGGTATCACTACAAATACGTCCATCTCCCCTACTGGGCGACCGACGAACATCGCGCCCAGTTCGGGGTCAGCGAGGTGCCCGCTCGGCTGCGCGAGTCCGTCGGCACGGGGTTCGTCGTCCCGCGGGAAGACTTCACCCTCGATCCGGCCGATCGCGGGCTGGTTCAACGCATGTATGCGGCCTGTGTGCGCGAGATGAGCGACTGGCTCGACCGGGTCTTCGACGCCATCGACGCCACCGGTCAGGCTGACCGATTCACCATCGTCATCACCGCCGACCACGGCGACGAGCACCTTGAACACGGTCACGTGGGGCATGCCTCAACGGCACACCATGGCCGCGTCTGGGACGAGATCCTCCGGATCCCCTGTGTCGTCATCGATCCCCGGATCAACGGACCGCTGACCATCGACGACCGCATTGAAGGGCTCGACCTGTTCCCGACGCTGCTGCGACTCATGGACGTGCCGGTGGCCGATCACGCCGGGGTCGACTTCGCGCCTGCGCTGCTGCACGGCCGTCCGGTCGAGGCCGATCCCGATCGAATCTTCGTGGCGCATTCGAGCCGATGGGGCTACCAAACGCCGCGCGCGATGGACGGACAACACGTCGTCTCGCTCACCGATGGACGCATCAAGTATGTGCGCGAAGCCTACGACGCGCCGTGGGATGCCCTCTTCGACCTGCAGTCCGATCCCGGCGAACAGCACCCGCTCAACGACCCGGCGCGGCTCGCGCTGTGGCGCGCGTCTTGGCGCGCCGCCACCCGCAGGTGACCCAAACCGCCCACATCAACGTATGCGCCCCCCCGCGTGATCGTTGTCGATGATGACGGGCAGCAGATCGGAGCTCATGAAGACCATCGTCTGGTTTCGCGGAAAAGACCTGCGCATCTCGGATCATGCCCCGCTGCATGCGGCGATGCAGGGCGACGAAGTGTTGCTCCTGTTCGTGCTGGACCCCTACTTCTTCGCGCCCAAACGCGCCGCCGAGCTGCCCCACCGGATGCAGTTTCTGCTGGCCAGCCTGCGATCGCTGGCCGCCAACATCGCCCACCTTGGCTCGCGGCTGATCTGCGTGCGGGGCAAGAGCACCGAGGTGGTCCCCCGCATCGCGGCCCATTGGGGCGCCGATCGGGTCGTGGCCCATCGTTGGGTCGAGCCCTTCGCTCGGGAACGTGACCGACGCATCGCCGAGTCGCTGACCTGCCCCTTGGACCTGTTTGAAGGCGAGACGCTGCACCCGCCCGGCAGCCTGCGCACCAAGACGGGCAATCCGTACGCCGTCTACACGCCCTTCTCTCGCGCCTTTCGGGCCCAGGCTACGATCGACGCGCCGCTGCGCGCCCCGAGCGCGTTGCCGCCTCCGCCGCAGCCTCTCAACTTGCCGCCCGGCGTCGAGCCCGTCTCGATCCCCAGTTGTGCCGACTTGGAGATCGAGGAGAACCCGGCCATTCAACAAGGCGGAGAGCGCGCGGCTCACGCCCGCATGGCCCAGTGGCTCGATCGCGCAGCCAAGGGCTATGCGACGCTGCGCGATCGTATGGACAAGGCCGGCACCAGCCGGCTGTCGGCCGACCTCAAGTTCGGCACCCTCTCGGCGCGCACCGTCTGGTCACGGGTGATCGAGACGCTGGGCGAGACCGAAGCCACCACAAAGTTTTGCAACGAGCTCATCTGGCGGGATTTCAGCCACAGCACGCTCTGGGATCGCCCGCACCTGCTCGATGACCCCTTTCGCAGCTCTTTCAAAGACTTCCCCTGGAGAACCGATCCCACGGCGCCCGACTGGATCGCCTGGACCGAGGGCAAGACGGGCTATCCAGTGGTGGACGCCTCAGCGCGCCAACTGCTGGGCGAAGGCTTCGTGCACAACCGCGCGCGGATGATCTCGGCGAGCTTCCTCACCAAGCACCTGCTGACGCATTACCGCCTGGGCGAGGCGCATTACATGAAGTACCTGACCGATGGCGACTGGGCGCAGAACAACGCGGGTTGGCAGTGGTCAGCGGGCTGTGGCTGCGACGCCCAGCCCTACTTCCGGGTCTTCAACCCCATGACACAGGGTCAGAAGTTCGATCCAACGGGCGATTATGTTCGCCAGTGGGTCCCCGAGCTTGCGGCGCTGCCCACCAAATACCTGCATGCGCCCTGGTTGGCGCCACGCGCGATCCTCGAGGCCGGCGACGTGGTGATCGGTGAGACCTACCCGGCCCCCGTGGTCGACCACAAAGAGGCCCGTACTCTGTTTCTCGGGCTCGCCAAGGGACACCTCAAGCGGGACTGAGGCCACAGACAGCGCCGGTGGGCTCACCCCGCGCGCGCTGGCGGGTGTAGGCGCCACACAGACCGACGCCACACAGACCGACGCCACACAGACCGACGCCACACAGACCGACGCCACACAGACCGACGCCACACAGACCGACGCCACACAGACCGACGCCACACCCGGCCTGCCTACGCCTCGTCGCGCCCATATGAGAACCGGGTGATCGTCATGCCCTGCCGCACGCAGTTCGTCTCGCGATGGGTGAACGGCAGATCGTCTGCGCCAAAAGCCTGACGATCGCCGAGCCCCTCAGTCTCGCCGAGGACCTCGTCGATCTCGGTCGCGATCGCGAGCACGTCAGACTTGACCCAAATACGGCCACCCGGCGCGAGCAACGCGGCCATCTCAGACGCGAACCCGGTCTGCACCAAGCGCCGCTTGTGGTGGCGCTTCTTCCACCAAGGATCGGGGAAGTTGATGAAGATCGCGTCCAGCTTCTGCGTGGAGAAGAGTGGACCGGTCACCCGCTTCGCATCGGCCCAGATGATCCGCACGTTGTTCACGGCCAACGTACCGTCCTGCGCTGCCTGCCCGTGCAGATGCGCGAAGCGGTAGACATAGCGCCGCCGAACCTCGATGCCGACGTGATCGTGCTCGGGCCACCGATCGGCCATCGCGCGCAGAAAGCGGCCGCGATTGAAGCCAATCTCCAGGGTCCGTGGCGCTTCGCGTCCAAAGGTCTCGCGCCAATCGAACGGCAAAGCGTCCGCTCGCACGACTTCATCGTAGCCCCCCAACGCGCTGTCGCCGAAGAGGCGGGCGTTGAGCATGATCCGGGCCGAATCCGGATCGGGCATGGCAATTTGCTGGCCCCGCATGCGCGGCATCAATCTCTCCTTGCAGCCGAATCGATTAGGAAAATCAGGGAGTTCTGGCACCCGAAGGCGAAGCAGCGCGCGCAGGCGTCCTAAGCGCAGGCGCGGTGCTGGCTGGCGCGGTGCTGGCTGGCTCGACGCTGGCTGGCGCGACGCTGGCTGGCGCGACGCTGGCTGGCGCGGCGCTGGCTGTCGCGGCCGTAATGGGCGCGACGCTCTTCGGCAACCCACTGAGCGGGAGCGCACTCTTCGGCACAACACCATCCACGCCCACGCTGCCAGCCGCGCGCTCAGTCGCCGACTGCGGCAACTCCAGATCAGGATCGTGGGACAGGTGATCCATGAATCCTGCGGTTGAGTCGCCAAAGCTGCCCTTGAAGAGCAGGATCAAGAGCAACGCGACACCGATCAGCACCATCGAAACCAGGCCCTTGCGGGGGTTGGGTGACGCGATGTCGCTCGCTCTGATTCGACGCCGTCGGCTCACGCCGCCCCCGTCGCCCGCAGGTCCTTGAGGTCGAGCGTCAGCCGGCGCCGGCCGCGCCACGTCTCCATGCGCGGCGTGAAGACCATATCGACCAGGCCTTGTGCCATCGGGATCGAAGACTCCATGCCCCACCCGATCGCTTCACACGGACCCGCGGTGCCCAAGATGTCGATCTTCATGTGACCGCCGCGCAGCGCCCGCGGGCGACCCCGCACACCCCGCGCGATCAGCTTGATGGTCGGGTTCTGCTCTCCGAAAGGCCCCAACGCCTCAAGCCCGGCAATATCGGCCGGGCCCAGGCTGGTCAGATCGACCTCAGCGTCGGCGCGAATACCCGCGGGACCAAAGTGTTGGCGCTGCTCCAAGACGGCTTCGGCGAGCGCTTCGCGGAAAGCAGGCAGCGCGTCTACCGCCAGCGAGAGGCCCGCCGCGCCGACATGTCCGCCGTACTTTTGAAGGTGGTCAGCGCACCGGTCGAGGGCCGCCTTGATGTCGACCCCCGGCACCGATCGCGCGCTGCCCCGATACCGATCGCCATCGCGCGCGAGCATGATCGCCGGGCGATGGAAGCTGTCGACCATGCGCGACGCGACAATCCCGACCACGCCCGGGTGCCAGTCTTCGCCCGCGAGCACCAGCGCAGCCGACGTCGCCAAATCGGGCTGCGCCTCGACCTGCCGCTTCGCCTGCTCGGTCATTTGCTTCTCGATCCCTCGTCGCCTCAGGTTCTGGTCGTTGAGCGCCTCGGCGAGCGTCTCGGCGGCGCCCCGATCGTCGCCGACGAGCAGGTGGAAGCCATCGGCTGCATCGGCCAGGCGTCCAGCTGCGTTGATGCGCGGCCCCAGCCGAAAGCCCAGGTCTCGGGCCGTAATAGCGCCGGGCGCGACCTTCGAGACGTCCATGAGCGCGCGCATACCCAACCGCGGGCCGCGTTGCATCGCCCCAATGCCATGGCGAACGATGGCGCGATTGACCTCGGTGAGCGGCACGACGTCGGCGACGGTGCCCAGGGCCACCAGGTCGAGATAGCGGTCGGGCCGCAGCGCTGGGCCGTCATACCAGGGCGCCTGCCTCAGCTGGCGACGCATCTCGATGAGCAGCATGAATGTAACGCCGACCGCCGCCAGACCCTTGTACGCAAAGTTGCAGCTCTTGCGATGCGGGTTGAGGTGCGCGAACGCCGGTGGCTCCGGATCGCTGACCTGATGGTGATCAACGATGATCGTATCCATGCCGTGTTCGACGGCGCGGGTGACCTCTTTGATCGCCGAGGATCCATTGTCGACCGTCACGAGCACCTGCGTGCCCCGCTCAGCGAGGGCGTCGATGGCGCTTAAGTTGAGGCCGTAGCCCTCGGTCAGTCGATGCGGAATGTAGCAGTCGAGTTCGACGCCAAGATGATCTCGGCAAAAGAGCCAAAGCACCGCGCTGCTGGTCACGCCGTCAACATCATAGTCGCCGTAGATGGTGATCTTCTCACCGCCGCGAATGCCATCGATGATGCGCGTCGCGGCCCGGCTGATGTCGGCGATTTGCCCCGGGTCGGGCATATGGGCCAGCGTGCCATTGAGGAAGCGGTCGGCCTCTGATGCGTCAGACATGCCGCGCGCGAGCAGAATGCGCGCGACCAATGGCGTCACCCCGAGGGTGCGTGCGTAGGTGCTGGCCAACGTCTCGTCGGCCGGACGCACGATCCACTCGCGTAGGTGACGGTCCATATCTACCTCGTACTGTCCGCCGCTCTCGTGCCGCGGACGCCGGCGGATCTTATACGCGACACGCGAAGAAACGCCACGGTGTCCCGTGATGGGTGGCTAACTTAGATGGCGAAAGGGAGTACGCGCCGACGTGGCGCGCGGTTGGCCTGAAGAGGCCGGTCAGCCGGACGGAGCCGGCTGCAGGGCTATCAGGCTGCCGACGGCGCAGGCGCATCGGCTTCGCGGCTCTTGAGATAGCGGTCCATCGCAACGACAGCGGGGCTGGCGACATAGATCGACGAGTACGTCCCAATCACGACACCGATGAGCATCGCGAAGGCGAAGTTCTGGATGATGCCGCCGCCATAGACGTAGATGGCGAGCACGGCCAAGAACGTCGTCACCGAGGTCAGGACCGTACGCGACAGGCAGTCGCTGATGCTGATGTTGATGGTCTCGCGCAGGTTGTCGCCCAAGCCCATCTTCAGTGACTCTCTAATTCGGTCGTACACCACGATTGTATCGTTGAGTGAGTACCCGACGATGGCCAGCAACGCTGCGATGATCGGCAGGTTGAACTCGGTGCCCGTGAGGCTGAAGATGCCCACGGTGATGCTGACATCGTGGACCAACGCGAGCACGGCGCCCGGGCTGTAGCGCAGGTCGAAGCGGAAGCTGACGTAGAGCAGGATGCCGATGAGCGCGTAGAGCACCGCCAGGATACCCTGGTTGCGCATCTGCTTGCCCACGGCCGAACCCACCGACTCGAGCCGCTCGATCGTCGTGAACTTGCCTTCGGTGCCGTACGTGCCGTCCGCCTTCTGCACGGCCCGGCCATACTTGGCTGACATCGCGGCGACCAGTCGATCGCGCACACCGGGCAGCGCCAAGTTGTAGATCGGGTTCTGGGCTTCGGTCTGCTTGGTCGCTGCGCCGGTCTTGAAGACCGTTTGGACCACCGCCGTCAAGCCGTCGACGGTCTTGGCCTCGGCGAATTGAACGCGAATGAGCTCGCCGCTCTCGTCGGTCGTGTCCCACAAGGTCGGCTCGCCGAACTTGGCGACGACCGCAGCCTTGAGGGTGTCCTTTTCGGCCTGGGTCAGCAGGCTCTGCGTGCGGCTGCGCACGAAGTACTTGCCTGTGTCGGAGAAGCCATAGACGACCATCTCGGGCGCGTCGAGGCCGACCTTCTCCATCTCTACGCGCAGCTCGCCAATGTCGACCTTCTCATTGAAGGCCAACAGGGCTTCAGTGCCGCCCGCGAAGTCGATGCCGAAGTTGAGCCCCTTGGTGGCCACGAGGCCCCAGGACGCGGCGACCAAGAGCGCGCTGGCCATGAGCAGCGGCTTGGAAATACCGAGAAAATTGTAATGCTTGCCGGGCTTGAAGAATTCCATGCGACCGCTCCTAGATGCTCATCTTGGCCGCGTCGGCGCGGTACATCAAATCGAAGATCAGGCGGGTGACCACCAGGGCGGTGTACATCGAGCAGATGATGCCGATGCCCAGCGTGACCGCGAAGCCGCGGATGGGACCGGAGCCGAACTGGTAGAGCACGATGGCCGCGATGCCCGTAGTGACGTTGGCATCGACGATGGCGCTGAACGCCTTCTCATAGCCGGCGTCGATGGCCTTACGCACGTTGACGCCGAGTCGCAGCTCTTCTCGAATTCTCTCAAAGATCAGCACGTTGGCGTCGACCGCCATACCCACCGTCAGCACGACCCCGGCGATACCCGGCAGCGTGAGCGTGGCGCCGAACGCCGTCAGGCCCGCCATGACGAAGACCAAGTTGAGGATCAGGGCGACGTTCGCCACCAGTCCGGCCTTCTTGTAGTAGACGAACATGAAGAGCACGACGAGCGCGAAGCCCGTGGCGACCGAGATCTTACCGGCCTGCACCGAGTCGGCACCCAGAGTGGCGCCAACCTGGCTGTCGTAGAGCTTGCGCAGGGGCGCTTGCAGCGCACCCGACTTGAGCACGGCGACCAGCGCGCTGGCCTCTTTGAAGGCCGTCTTGCCGATGGCGCCCATCTCGATCTGCACCCGGCCGCCCGCGATGGGCTCCTTGATGTTCGGCGCGCTGTACACCTGATCGTCGATGAGGATGGCCATCAACTCGTTGGTGTACTTCTTCGTCATCTGGAAGAACTTGTCGGCGTCCACCTGGCTGAAGCGCATGTGCACGACCGGCCGGTTAAAGTTGTCGAAGCCGACGCTGGCGTCTTCGACGTTCTCGCCGCTCATGCCCGCCTTGGAGAACATGTAGCGCAGCTCGAAGCCACGCACGACGCCCGTGAGCGCGTCGTCAGGCTTGCGGTCGCCGGCCGCCTTGCGAATGGCCTTCTCGGCCTCTTCGGTCAGGCTGCGCACGACGGTCAGGTTGGCCTGGTCGGTGTCGAGGAAGACCTCTTGGAAGCCGATGATGTGCTCGCTGTCGTACTGACCCTTGGCCATGTAGGCGATAATCTCGCGGCTGGTGCTGCGAATGGCAGTGCCGGTGCCGACGGTCTTTTGCTTCTTGAGCTTGGTCGAGAGCTCTTCGGGCCAAGCGTCTGCCTTGGGCACGCGCTGACCAACCTTGGTGAAGAACGCGGGCTGACCGGCGCGGTCGACGATCTGGAAGCGAAGCTGACCGGTCTGGGCCAGCTTCTTCTTCGCGGCGCCGAACTCCTTTTCGGTCAGACCCGGCAGCTGCACCACCAGCTCGCTGTCGCCGCGGCGCGAGATCGTGCTCTCGGCCACACCGAAGGCGTTGATGCGTCGCTCGATGGTCTCGATCGCCTTCTCGAGCGCGTCGCGCTGGAAGTCGGTGATCGCCTGCTGCTTCATCGCCAGCGTGACCGTCCGCCCGTCGACCGAGGCGATCTCGTAGTCGGGCATCTGCGCGTCGATGAACTTGCGGTCGATCTTCTCCACGTCTTCAATCGAGGGCATCTCGACCTTGACGGTGGTGATCTCATCGAGGCTCTCGCCCGATCCGGGGATCGCGCGAACTACGAGGTTCTTCTCTTTCTTGAGAAGCGACTCGATGTTGCCCGCGGTCTGACCGGCTCGGCGACGCAGCGCGTCTGGAACATCGACCTTGTACTGCAGGTGAATACCACCCTGCAGGTCGAGGCCCAGCACCATGCGCTTGCTAAAGATGTTGGTGTACCACTCGGGCAGCGCGGGCTCTTCGCCCTCAGCTGACGCGCCCGTAATGGTGGGCACCAACATGAGCCCGGACAGCAGGACGAGACCTACCAGCGCGAGCACCTTGAACTTCCACTGACGGTCCATCTACTTCCCGTCCTTCGCATCGGCTGGGGTTGGCGCCTGGTCAGGAGTGCTGGTGAACAGCATTACCTGTGGCCGCAGGGCTTGAATGCGCACTTTATCGGCGATCTGAATTTCGAGTTGCGCGTCGGTCAGCCCGGTGATCGTTCCCACGATGCCCCCGGCTGTCACGACCTTGTCGCCCTTTTTGAGGCGGCTGAGCATCGCTTGGTGCTCACGCGAACGCTTCTGCTGAGGGCGAATGAGCAGGAAATAGAACACAGCAAACATGAGGAGCAGCGGAAGAGCCGCTTGCGCGCAGCTTGGACCGGCTGCTGCCCCTTGTCCCACCGTGTGAAGTACAAGTTCGTACACGAAGTTTCCCGTCGAAGTTTCGCCTCGGTGCTCAGGTGGAGCACGCAAAGCCATTGCGCCAAAGGGACGCGAGTCGGGGGGGAATACCAGAAAGATCCGGGCGCATCAAGCGCACATCGCCTTGAGGGCCGCATCAGCTTTGCGTCAATCCTGCATGAAGGCCCGATGAAAGGCCGCGAACCGGCCCTGCCGGATGGCCAGACGGACGCGCCGCATCAGATCGAGATAGATGTGCAGGTTGTGCAAGCTGAGCAAGCGTAGGATGAGCGGCTCGGTCTGCTTGAGCAGATGACGCAGGTAGCCGGCCGAGAAATTCTGGCACGTAAAGCAGGTGCAATCGGGATCGAGCGGGCCCGTTTCGTTCTTGAACCGCGCGTTCCGCAGGTTGATCTTGCGCCGTCCGCCATCGACGAACATGCCGCCCTTGCGCGCATTGCGGGTGGGCATGACGCAGTCGAACATGTCGACACCGCTGGCCACGCCCTGCACGAGGTCGCGGGGCGTGCCCACGCCCATCAGATAGCGCGGTGTGCCCGCGGGCAGCGTGGGCGCGACGTGCGCCAGCGTCTCGTACATGACCTCGGTCGACTCCCCAACCGACAGCCCGCCGATCGCGAAGCCGTCAAAACTGTGCTGGCAGAGCTCTTCGACGTGCCGCGTGCGCAATTCAAGATCGACGCCGCCCTGAAGAATGGCAAACAACGCTCTGTCGGGTGCGCTGCGCGCCTCAAGGCAGCGCAGCGCCCAACGCGTCGTGCGCGCCATCGCGTGCTCGTGCACCTGACGCGGCGAGTCGGCGCGCTCCAGATGATCAAGGCACATCATGATATCGCTGCCGATGGCCTCCTGAATCTCGATGGAGTGCTCGGGGGTCAGGTTCAGCATTCCACCATCGAGGTGGTTGCGAAAGCGCACGCCGTCTTCGGTCACCTTGCGCAGCGCGGCCAGCGACAGCATTTGAAAGCCACCACTGTCGGTCAGGATGCTGCGTTTCCAGGCGGCCATCTGATGCATACCGCCGAGCGCGCGCACGGTGTCGATGCCGGGCCGGACGGCCAGGTGATACGTGTTGCCGAGGATGATGTGGGCGCCGAGCCCCTCAAGCTCGAAAGGGTCGACGCCCTTGACCGAGCCCGCGGTGCCCACCGGCATGAAGATCGGCGTCGGCACTTCGCCATGCGCGGTCTGCATGCGACCCGTGCGGGCGTGCGTGTCGGGACAACAGGTCTCAGCGCGGAAGTTGAGTCCTGAATCTGGAGCCAGCCCGCGGTCTGGCGTCGGCGTGGCATCTGGCGTCAGGTCCATCGGCCGCCCTCCCGGCGAAACAGGCTCGCGTCGCCGTACGAATAGAAGTTCAGGCCCGCATCGATAGCGTGCCGATAGGCGTTGAGCATGCGCTCCCGCCCGGACAGCGCGGCGACGAGCATGAGCAACGTGCTGCGCGGCAAGTGAAAATTGGTAATCAAGCCGTCGATCACCCGAAACTCAAAGCCCGGATGGATGAAAATGTCGGTGCGATTGGCCTGCGGATCGCGCGCCCAGGCTTCGAGCGCGCGCACCACGGTCGTGCCCACGGCGACGACCGGACGACCGCTGTTGACCGCTGCCGCCGTCGCAGCCGGCACGACGTAGCGCTCGGAGTGCATCGTGTGATCGCGCACATCATCGCAGGCCACGGGCCGAAAGGTGCCCGGCCCGACGTGCAGCGTCAGCGGGCAGATGGTGACGCCCTTGGCGCGCAGCTCATCGAGCAGCGCGGGCGTAAAATGTAGACCGGCGGTGGGCGCAGCGACTGCCCCTGGCGCATCGGCAAAGATCGTCTGGTATCGGTCGAGGTCTTCGGCCGTTGGATCGCGATCGATATACGGCGGCAAGGGGATGGCCCCCGCCTGATCGAGCCAAGCCCACAGGTCGGGGACGCCCTCGAGCGCCAACTCCGCCATGCCGTCCGCACGCCTTTTAAGCAGCGTGGCGCGCGCCCCGACCGGCAGATCGATCACCGCGCCTGGCTTGAGACGCGTGCCGCGCGTCATCGCGACGATGCGCCCGTCAGGCAGCGGCTCGATGAAGAAGACCTCGACGGCACCCCCGCTGGGTTTTCGCCCGTGGATCCGGGCCGGCACGACACGGGTGTCGTTGACGACCAACACTTCATCGCCCCGAAAGGCGTTGATGATATCGGAGAAAGGCCCGACCCGAAGGTCACCGTCGATCGGCACCTGCATCAGCCGGGACGCCCCACGGGTGGCGCTGGGATGCTGGGCGATACGCGCGGCCGGCAAGTCGTAGTCGTAGTCACTTAGACGCATGGGCCGCGCACCATATGCGGTCAGCCGGTCGACGGCAATCCGAACACCGGTCCGATGCGCGTTGCGCCGCGACGTAAGCATCGGTGGAGACCCTGCCCCAAGGCCCTGGCCCCTGCGTAAGCGAGCGCGCTTGGCGATCAGTGAAATCGTCTTACCCCGGGCTCTTTATCAGGGCGTGCAGGCCCTATTCTGCAGCGAAGTGAGGTACAAGACGGCATGGCACGCACGCGAGAAGAGATGGCCGCTGCGGCGGCAAAGGCGCTGAGCGACGGCGACGCCGTCAACCTCGGCATTGGCATACCGACCCTGGTCGCCAACTACATCCCTGCCGACATACAGGTGTGGTTGCACAGCGAAAACGGGCTGCTGGGCATGGGCCCCTTCCCTTTTGAGGGCGAAGAGGACGCCAAGGTCATCAACGCCGGCAAGCAGACGGTCACCATTGTTGACGGCGGCAGCTTCTTCGACAGCGCGACCAGCTTCGCGATGATCCGAGGCGGCCATATCGACGTGGCGATCCTGGGTGGCATGCAGGTGAGTCAGACCGGCGATTTGGCCAACTGGATGATCCCGGGCAAGCGCGTCAACGGTATGGGCGGCGCGATGGATTTGGTCAGCGGTGCCAAGCGCGTCGTCGTGCTGATGACGCACACGACCAAGAAGGGCGGGCCCAAGCTGCTCGCCGAATGCGACCTGCCGCTGACGGGCGTGGGCTGCGTCGATCGCATCGTCACCGACCTGGCGACGATCGACGTCACCCCGGACGGCTTCAAACTCGTTGAGGTGGCCGATGGCCACACGGCCGATGAAGTGCGCGCATTGACCGGTGCGACGCTGCGCTGATCACGAATGTGATCTACCAGTATTTTTCCTGAGTTAATTCGAGCATCTACAGATTTGCATGCGACACGCGGCTCGGGCGGCCGATGGGATGATTGTGGGCACCAATGCCCATCCATCGCTCTGGAAGTTCGGATGCCAGCCCAATCCATGAATCAGGCCCGCGCCCTCGCCCGTCTCGACCGAGACGCCGCCTCTCATGCCGTTCAACGCGCCGCCAACGGCCACGACGTGGGCGGCCTGAGGAGGCTTGTCGGCGAAATGAGGGCCGACGACACGCTCACGGCGCAAGACGCAGCATACTGGACTCAGGTTTGGAACAGGTTCGCGCCAGGTCGCCTACCTCCGCGGCCGCGTCTTGCGGTACCCGATCGGATCCTCGTAGTCGGGCTCTGGAAGATCCGCCATGGCTGTCTTTAACGGCTGTCGGAGCGACCGCAGGCGCTGGCTACTTCGAGAGCTCGACTGTCAGCCCAAACGCCTGGAGAGAAGCCCATGATCGCCACCCTGACTGCGATTCTTGCTTTGATGTCACCGCTTGCCGCGTCGCCGGACGTCGCTGAATGCGCCGTTGCAGTCAGAGACGTTGCGGTCGGGCCTGTGGCCGCAGCGCGAAGCTCTGCCCAGCGCTGCGCCGCTTTTGCCCGAACGTTTGGCTGTGATCCGGCGGGTGCCAGCGAAGGCACGCAGTGCATCCAGCCGGTCGGGCTGCCGGTCCATATCGCGCGCACTGAACTGATGGTGCGTTGGCTGGCGACCGTCGACCGCGCAAAGGAGGTCACGGCGTCGCTGGCATCCGGTCAATTCGTCGATGACTCAGGCGCTCTTCGGATCGAGTCAATTCGTGTCGCCGTGCACATGGGCGTGCTGACGCACATCGAAGCGGGGCTGCTGGCCAACTTGTTCGCGATCGCCGCGTTCGTCGTGCCCGATCCACCCGCTTGGCGCTCTCAATGAGAGCCTGACCAGATCAGCCTCCGGCCCGCGGCCGCGTCGTCCGGTACTCGATCGGGTCCTGGCTATCGCGAACCCGCAAGAGCCACCGCGCTGATCGCGAATGTGACTTATCGATATTTTTTCTCCATAAATTCAGATACCTAAGAAATATCGTGCGACACGCAGCCCGAGCGGCCGATGGGGGTTACGTGGGCACCGACGCCCCACATCACTCTGAGAG